>JBEKXG010000028.1:0-17000 GCA_049512295.1 Syntrophobacteraceae bacterium | reverse complement strand
CTCTACAAGAATACGGCGCTCGAGAGCACTTTCGGCATCATCATGCTCGCCGTGGTGGATAACAGGCCGGAGGTCATGAGCCTCAAGGCGATTCTGCAGCATTTTCTCGATTTTCGCCGTGATGTCGTAGTAAAGCGCATCCGGTTCGAACTGAGGCAGGCCGAAAAGCGCGCCCATATCCTGGAAGGACTGAAAAAAGCGCTCGATAATCTCGACGCAGTGATTGCCCTCATCCGTTCCGTGCCAACTCCGGCTGAAGCCAAACGGGGCCTCATCGAGCAGTTCGGTTTCACCGATATCCAGGCCCAGGAAATCCTGAACATGAGGCTCCAGCGCCTGACGGGTCTCGAACGCGAAAAGATCATTCAGGACTACCAGGACATCATCAAGGAGATCGAACGGCTCAAGGCTATCCTCGCCTCTGCCGCCCTGATCGATCAGGTTGTCCGGGAAGAAATAGAGGAACTCAGGAACGAATTTGGCGACCTGCGCAAGACCGAAATCATTCCCGATGCCGGCGACATTTGCATCGAGGACCTCATTCCCAATGAGGAAATGGTGGTCACCATCTCGAGGGCAGGCTACATAAAGCGGACCCCGCTTTCGATCTACCGCTACCAGAAACGCGGCGGCAAGGGCCGAACCGGAATGAGCACCCGCGAAGAGGACGTCGTGACCACGCTTTTTACTGCGATGGCCCACAACTACCTGCTCATATTCACCAATCGGGGGCAGGTATTCTGGCTCAAAGTCTATGAGATACCCGAAGTCGGGCCTTCGGCGCTGGGAAAAGCCGTGGTGAATCTTCTTCCCCTGCAGCCGGGCGAAAAAATACAGACCATCCTGCCGGTGCGTGAGTTCTCACCCGGCCACTTTGCTGTAATGGCCACAAAGAACGGCATCATCAAGAAAAGCGACCTGTCCGCGTATGCCAACCCTCGCTCAAACGGCATCCGGGCGATCAATATGGACGACGATGACGAGCTTATCTCGGTGGTGATCACCGACGGTCAGCGCGATCTTTTTCTCATGAGCCGCAAGGGCAAGTGCATCCGGGTGAAGGAAGATGAGTTTCGTCCGCTGGGACGCGTAAGCCGCGGCATCCGGGGAATGAACGTAAAAGGCACAGAGCTGGTCGGTATGGATGTAATCGATCCCCAAAAGTGCATGCTCGTGGTTACGGAAAAGGGATTCGGAAAGCGCACGCCCGAGGAAAGCTACCGGCCCCAGGGCCGCGGGGGGCAGGGAGTGCTCAATATCAAGGTTACCGAACGAAACGGACAGGTGATCGGCTTCCGCCAGGTGGGAGAAGAGAATGGAATCATGCTCATTACGGACGGGGGCCGCCTCATAAGAATGCCTGTTTCCCAGATAAGCATAATCGGGCGGGTAACCCAGGGAGTCAAACTTATCGGCCTTGCCGAAGGCGAGAAGGTGGTGGACCTGACCGTGCTGGACGAAACTGAAGATACAAGAGAAGATACAAGAGAGGAAGAGTAGAATTGCTTATGGATAAGGGGCCGGTCGGCGTAATCGGAGCCGGAAGCTGGGGGACCACGTTTGCCCATCTGCTTGCCGCGAAGGGTCTTAAAGTCAATCTCTGGGTGTTTGAAGAGGATCTGTGCGAGATAATCCGCAGGACGGGCGAAAACAGCTTTTATCTTCCCGGACACCGGCTCCATGAAGGCGTGTGCCCCAACAGTTCGCTCGAGGACGTGGCAGGGGCAAGCCGTTTGCTCGTCATGGTCGTTCCCTCGCACGTCTATCGCGGGGTTGTCATGCGGATGCTCCCCCATTTGCGCGAAGACGTTGTAGTCGTGAACGCGACCAAGGGCATCGAGAACGACACCCTTCTGACCATGTCCGGCATCTGGAAAGAAGTCCTGCCAAAGCAAAGCCGAGTACAGGCGCTCTGCCTCTCCGGCCCCTCCTTCGCCCGGGAAGTGATGCGGGGCGTTCCGACCGCCGTTACGCTTGCCGGTCCACAACTGGAAATCACACGGCAAGTCCAGCGGGTGCTCTCGACGGGCAGGTTCCGCATCTACACCAGCCTGGATGTTACGGGAGTTGAAATCGCCGGGGCATCCAAAAACGTCATAGCTCTTGCGGCAGGCGCCTGCGACGGACTCTCCTTCGGATACAATACCCGTGCGGCCCTGATCACGCGCGGTCTGGCCGAAATATCGAGACTTGGCGTCAAAATGGGCGCTCACCCTCTCACATTCTCGGGCCTGGCCGGAATAGGGGACCTGCTGCTCACCTGCACCGGAGATCTGAGCCGGAACCGCACGGTTGGAATGCAGCTCGGACAGGGCAGAAAGCTCGATGAAATCCTCGGCGGAATGCGTCAGGTGGCCGAGGGAGTCATCACCGCCAAATCGATTCACTTCCTCGCCAGGAAAATGAACGTGGAGATGCCCATAAGCGAGCAGGTCTATCGCGTGATCTACGAGGGGAAAGACCCGGCGCTCGTTGTCAGAGAGCTGATGGACCGTGATCTCAAGCACGAGATGGAATATGACCCGGAAATTTGCGCCGTGAATGAGAAAACCGGCCAGCTTTCATAACAGAGATTAAGAAACGGTCTCCAGGAATCTCCCGGCAGGCGGCTTTCGCTTCTCCGTTCCCGCTCCGCAACATCGGATACATTCCACCCGCCCCATTCTTACTCTCGATCTTCCAGAAGCTCGGCCAGGATGCCGACCGCACTCTCCACAAATTTCGGGCAGATATTTTTTACGAGCTTCTCCTCCTTGATTTTGCGCCGGCCCTCCTCAGTGCTGAAATCCGCTCCCAGGAGATCTTTGCAAACTGCGGTGCCGTGCCGTTGTTCGAAGCGCCGAACTAATTCCCGGATGGATGCGCAAATGTCATTCCTGGCCTCGTCCTCATCCAGCCCTTTGTTCTGCGCGAGCCCCAGGACCAGGATAGCGCCGGTAACAGCCCCGCATATCTGTCCCATGCGCCCCACGCCCCCACCCCAGGGGCGGCCGAGCTTTTTGGCACTCTCGGCGTCGACCCCGTGTGGCTCGCCGAACGCTGTCAGTATTGCCTGGGAGCAGTTCAAGCCATTTTCGAACAGGTGCATTGCTTTATGTGCCGCATTCATTTTGAGTTCCTTTAGTTTTTCAGGCTGACTGATGAATCGTCCTATGGACCAACGGTTACAAAAAAGTTGATCCGCTCCTTCCATTCCCCGTCGCTTTATATTGAAATTCGCCAAATATCGTAGTACGAGAATACTGAGTCTGTGATATCGAGTCCAACGAATTGTTTCGATCATATCTATCGAAATAAATGATAGGAGAGCAAGAAATGGAGATCCGGCAACTCAAATCATTTAAAACAGTAGCAAATCTTTTGAGCTTCAATAAGGCGGCCGGGCAGCTTCATTACGCGCAATCCAGCATCTCGGCGCAGATACAGACCTTAGAGGAAGAACTCGGCGTGCAGCTTTTTGACCGTTTGGGAAAACGGGTGCAATTGACTGAAACCGGGGCGCAGTTACTCCAATATGCGGGCAAGATACTCGATCTGGTTGACGAGACTCACTCGGCGGTGAAAGGAGACAAGGAGCCGGTTGGGTCATTGACTGTCAGGATTCCGGAGACATTTGGGGTACACCGGTTGCCGGCCATGCTCAAGGCGTTCCACTCGCGGTTTCCAAGAGTTCAACTCAACTTCATTACATGTGCCCATGAGGGGCTGGGAAAGGATTTGCGCAAGGGCGTAACCGATCTGGCGTTTCTGCTTGCGGAGTCAATCAGCGCAGCGGACCTCGAGGTGGAAACCGTCGGGTTTGAATCAGTAGTGCTCGCGGCCGCCCCGGATCACCCCCTGAGCGCAAAAAGGAGTGTGCACACACGGGATTTGGCGGGTGCGACCATCCTTTTTTCTAGAGTGGATTGCAGCTACAGGAGAATCTTCGAGCAGATCCTGGAGCAGGAAGAGGTCGGCGGGTTCAACAGGTTTGAATTCAGCTGCGTTGAGGTTATCAAGCACTGTGTCATGGGGGGGGTGGGAATCGCAGTTCTGCCGGAAATTGCGGTAGCCGAAGAAGTGCGTCAAAACAGGCTGGTCATTCTGCCATGGTCCGAGGGCAAGATCGAGGTGGCCATATTGATGATCTGGTATCGGGACAGGTGGATATCACCCACATTGCAGGCTTTCATGGAAGTCACCAGGAAGGTGATAAGGCAGACTTAAAATTATTAAGCTCCCAGGGGGTCCCGTCCAGCGGGATCGAACCGCCAAGCCTGCGGTACGCAGGATTAACAGCCGCCGATATCGGAAAAGCCAAGTTTTGACTCCAGGCTTTAACGTTTTCCGGCTCCCCAGGACGGACCAAACCGGGCGCAGGGAAGAACGGGTCAGCCTTCCACGACAGGCAAGGGTTTCTCCTTGAGAAGGGGAACGCAATGCGCTATATTTGTATAGCAAACACAGGAGGAAAAATGATGCTTGCTATTCGACTTCCCGCAGAAATTGAAAAGCGGCTTGAGGATCTGGCGAAAGCCACCGGGCGCACAAAGACTTTTTATGCACGCGAGGCTATTCTGGAATACCTTGATGACCTGGAAGATATTTACCTTGCCGAGAAGCGCCTGGAGGACATTCGAGCGGGCCGCACGCAGACCGTTCCACTCGAAGAAGTGATGAAGCGCTATGGCATGGAAGGTTGAGCTGGACCCCGCAACGGAGCGAAACCTGGAGCGGCTTGACCCGCAAGTTGCCCGCCGAATCCTGGAGTTTCTTTATGAGCGGGTTGCCCGCCTGGATAACCCGCGCAGTATCGGTAGAGCATTGCAAGGACCAAAATTTGGAGAGCTCTGGAAATACCGTGTTGGTGATTGGCGTATAATCTGTAAAATTGAAGACCAATATTTGATAGTACTGGTTCTTCGCATCAGGCACCGGAGCATGGCGTACGGGCCATGAGTCGCATTACCGATCTCCCCGTTTAATGCAATAAGCAAAGGCCGGGCACCTCCTACCCGACCTCTCCGTTTCGAACTCCCCGGGACGGACCAAACCGGGCACCGGGAAGAACGGGTCAGCCTCAAACAACTCAATGGTGTGATACCATTCGCCGCGTTTGATTTTCGGCTGCTTTTACACTATGTTAGTTATATTCGATCGGAATCGCACAGGACCGCTGCTGCCAGGGCTAAACTGCTGATCGTGGGAAAAGGAAGAACGCAGGAAGGGTGAATGGCGGAGATGAAACCACCCGGGTTAAAAGAGATCGAAGCGATTTTGCGGGAGCGGCGCGATGAGCTGACGATACACTATGGCGTCACGGAAATCGGCATCTTCGGCTCGTTCGTCCGGGGGGATGCCTCAAGCGACAGCGATATCGACATACTGGTTTCGTTCAATCGCCCGTGGGGTTTTTCAAATTCCTGGAACTTGAAGAGCGTCTGGGTGAGTGGCTAGGTGCGAAAGTGGACCTTGTGACCAGGGCGGCGCTCAAGCCGCATATCGGGCGGCACATTCTAAGCGAGGTGGCGATGTTGTGAAGCGCGACTATCGCGATTACCTCCTGGAAAACTGGAGAAATTTCATGTCCCAACAGCCGCGATGTGAATCTCTTCGGCAGTCACTACGTCGATGGCATATTGGATACTTGCACGAATATCCTCCATACCAAGATCCGGATAGTAGTCTTGAATGATCCTGTCAAACTGAATCCCGTCCCTCACCAATTCGAGCACGTTCTGTACGGGAATTCTGGTTCCAGCAACACAGGGCTTCCCGAAATGGATATCGGGGTCAATTGCGATTCGCTCCAGCATGATTTGCGTCTCCATGTCCTTCTGCCGGCAAGACCGTCCACGGAAAAACCGATCCAGGGCAGGCGGGATTTCTTCGTGGCCACCGAAAGGTGGGCAGCGCTCCGCTTTACCCATCCCGGACTACCAGACTATTCTTATACCGGAAACAAAAAAAGGACTCGCGATTTCTCGCAAAATGCTTGATTTTTCCGGCTCCCCGGAACGGACTCCCTTCGCTTCGCTCAGGGTAAACTCACCTTTTTCTATCAAGCAGCTCAAGTTTCTTTTCACGGCGCCAACCCTCGATCTCCATTTCAACAAAATGAGAACGCCTCAGGCAGCCGCCCTTTCCTCCTCGAGTGGATTGCCTCCTCGAGGGATGATCGCGCGTATTCTGTCGATTCTGAAGACGACAAGGAAAAGAGGGCCTCCCTGTTCGCCGGTCTCCCGGATCCAGTTATGGTCGGCCCTGCGCAGCGCATGCAGCCGTTCGGAATCCTCTTCCTCGTAAAGCTTGCTCAGGTACAGCCTCAACCCCCTGTATCCGCCCCCCTCATTTTCCACGAACAGATAGCAGGCGTGCGGGTTCGATTTGACGTTCGCGTGAGTGAGGCTGTCGCTCATAATGAATGCAATTGTGTTCTCCTCGAGGATTTTCGGTCTTGCATAAACCGCCGCGTCGACAATGCCATCCTTACCGGCTGTCGCGAGGATTCCCTGTCCTTTTGCGTTTTGGAAATATTCTGCGATGCTCATTTTATGCCTCTCGTATGTTGGATAGCCGGTTATCGGTTGTCCGGCTTTTCTTCATGGTGCTAAATTCAATATAGTGCTTTTGGGGTTCTGCCGTATCGGCAATCGGATAGCGCATACCACTTATGCTCTTTATCCGCATTTCAACCACCGCCCATTTGACTTTTTGATGAAGTTGGTTCATTTTGGCCCGGTTATAACTATTTTGCTCAGTGGTCCAATTTGGAGGAATTTATGAAGATCGCGCAGATTCCGGTCGGTTTCATGCAAGTATTCTGCTACCTGGTCTACGACGAAGAGACGAAAGAGGGCATCCTGATCGACCCTGCCGGAAATGAAGAAGACCTCATTGAGTACGTCAGGAAAAAGGGCGTGAAACTCCGCTATATCGTCAACACGCACGGGCATGCCGACCACACGTGCGGAAACGAAGCGATACGCAAGGCGACCGGCGCAAGCGTGGTCATGCACGCGACTGACGATGTTTTTTATCAAAGGCCGGAGAGCAGGACGTTTGCCACCAGCATGGGCTTCCCGGCCTCTGGACCCGCCGACGTGCGCGTGCAGGACGGCGATGAGCTTTCGTTCGGTAATCTGAAGATGAAATTCATTCACACGCCGGGGCACACCCAGGGGGGGTGCTGCATACTGATAGATGGAAACCTTTTCACCGGCGACACTCTTTTTGTAGGCGCGGTCGGGCGCACGGACCTCCCGGGAGGATCGTTCAAGCAGTTGATTCAATCGCTTCAAAAGCTCGTCAAGACGCTCCCGCCGGATACCGTGGTCTGGCCCGGCCACGACTACGGGGACCGGCCCAGATCGACCCTGGAGCGTGAAGCCCAGACGAATCCCTACATCGCGGAGTACATGGATGATTAAGAAACGGCCATTGGGTTATATCACCTTCGAAACATCGCTGGGGTGGCTCGTGGTCGCGGAAAGCCCGGATGGAATTGCGCTGGTTGACTTTCTCGGCCCGGAACGTCCTTCGGAAGACGCCGCAATCGCAGCCGTCGTGAAAGAATATCCGGACTCGGCCACTGTGCCGGGGGCTGATTCGGGGCTGCTTGAAAAAACCAAAGGATATATTCTCGCATACCTCACAAACCGGGTCCCGTATCCCAAAGTTCCGATGGATTTACAAAAAGGCACCCCCTTTGACCGCAAAGTCTGGAGGGCGATCGAGACCATTGCTTTTGGAGAGTCCAGGTCCTACAGCCAAATCGCAGCGCAAACGCAGAGCGCCGGGGCTTCGAGAGCCGTTGGCCGGGCATGCGGCAGAAACCCGGTTCCAATTCTCATACCATGCCACAGGGTCGTCGCGAGCGGAGGGAAGCTGGGAGGCTATTCGGGCGGGCTTGATATAAAACGGGCTCTGCTGGACCTGGAAAAAAGGGATTGTCTCAGCAATTAAGAATCAGAAATTAGGAATTACGAATGGAGGGTGCTGCTTTGCGGCATTCGTAATTCATAATTCGTAATTATTCTATGGAGGGTTTGTTTTGAAAGCCAAGAGCTTGAAAAAGGGGGAGCGGATCACGCCTCCCAAGGGGAAGCTTGGAGTTCTCATACCCGGTATTGGAGGCGCGGTCAGCACGACCTTCATCGCCGGCGTTGAACTTGTTCGGCGCGGACTGGCCGAACCGGTTGGTTCGCTTACCCAGCTCGGCACAATCCGGCTGGGGAAGCGATTCGAGCACCGGTCGCCGAAAGTAAAGGATTTCGTCCCCCTGTCGGGCCTCGACGACCTGGTTTTCGGCGGCTGGGATCTCTATGAGGCCAACTGCTTTGAAGCCGCCCTTTACGCACGCGTGCTCAATCGCGAACACCTCGACCCGGTCAGGGACTTTCTGAATGGAATCGTTCCTATGAAAGCCGTTTTCGACCGCCGGTTCGTCAAGAACCTCGACGGCACTTATGTAAAAAGTGCCGTTGGGTTGCGTGACAGGCTCGAAGAGATCAAGGCCGATATCGCCGATTTCAAGGGGCGAAACAGCCTCGACCGGTGTGTCATGATCTGGTGCGGGAGCACGGAGGTGCACCTGAAGCCCGGGGAAATCCACAGGTCTGTGAAGTCCCTGCAAGAGGCGATTGACGGGAACGACCCAACCATTCCCCCGAGCATGCTTTACGCTGTGGCCGCCCTGGAAAGCGGTGTGCCGTTCATCAACGGCGCTCCCAACCTGACACTCGATGTTCCTGCAATGATTGAGCTGGCCGACTCCGCCGGGGTGCCCATAACGGGAAAAGATTTCAAGACCGGTCAGACGCTGATGAAGACGATCCTTGCGCCGGGCCTCAAATCCCGCATGCTGGGCCTGGAAGGATGGTATTCTACAAACATCCTGGGAAACCGGGACGGTCTGGTCCTGGACGACGCGGAATCGTTCAAGACCAAGGAGGAAAGCAAACTCTCCGTTCTCGAATACATATTGCAGCCCCACCTATATCCGATCCTCTACAAGAACTACTACCACAAGGTGACGATCAACTATTACCCCCCCAGGGGAGACAACAAGGAAGGATGGGACTGCATCGACATCTTCGGATGGCTCGGCTATCCCATGCAGATAAAGGTGGACTTCCTCTGCCGCGACAGCATACTGGCGGCGCCTCTGATCCTTGACCTGGTGCTCTTTATGGACCTGGCGCAGAGGGCCGGCATGAGCGGCATCCAGGAATGGCTATCTTTTTATTTCAAAAGCCCGATGGTGAAAGAAAACCTCTACCCGGAGCACGATCTTTTCATTCAGTCCATGAAGCTGAAGAACACCCTCCGCTACCTCATGGGTGAGGAACAAATAACCCACTTCGGCCTGGACTACTACATGAACGGGGAGGAACCATAGGAGTTCCGGGCGACGTTATCGGCATGAATCTGGAAGACCGGCAACCGCATCCATCAGTAGAAAAGTTCTGCGGTCTTTTTCAGCAGGTCGTAACCGAAGGCAAGATGACAGAAATGTCCTTGTCCCTCTATGAGATTGAGCCGGGCGTCACGGACTTTTCGTGCCAGAAATTCACTGAATTTCGGGGGGATGAACCTGTCTGCGGCGCCCTGAAACACCTCGATGTGGACGCCTATGTCCGAAAGATCGAACCCCCACTCCCTATAGACTGTCAGGGCGTCATAAGCGGGGCCTCCGGCCCCGTTTCGGAACAGTTCCTGAAAATCGCGCATGAACAGATACTGAAAATCGGGCACGGTAAAAAGTTCTTTGTCAGCGGGGCACAAGCTGGAATCAAACATTTTCGCAAAGGATTTGGGGCTTTTCATGACCTTCTGCATTATTCCCAGAATGGAGAACGGTATCTTGAACAGCGCAAGAGGCATGCGGCCCCCCAGCCTGGCGTACAGACGGTCCATGGTACCAAGATGACGAATCATTTCCGGGTCGCCATACACCGGCATGGCGCAGGCCAAATCCACCACGCAGTGAAGGCGCCCCGGAATAGCAAAGGCGCTGGCCATCAGCGTGGGTCCACCGCCGGAGATCCCAATGGCGCCAAAGGTATCTATTCCGAGATGGTCCGCCAGATCGGCCATATCCAGTGCGTAGTCAAGGATGGTCCAACCGGACCGAAATGTCGACCGGGCGACCCCGGGACGATCCGGAGCGATGATCCTGAAACCATATTTCAAGCCGGGTTTGTGAAGGAGCATGACATGAACATGTGAGCCGGTGCCGTGATAGAAGAAGATGGGGTGACCCTTTGAGTCTCCGTACTCATGGAAGGCAAGCCTCGTTCCCTGCCGGGTCGTGTAGAATTGAACCCTTTTCTCCAACTCCTCGATCTCTTGCCTGGACAGTATGCTCAGCCCTTCTTCACCATAAGTCATCCTCTGTCCCTTTCAGCATCTCGATGTCCCGCCTGTTTTCCACTCACCTGCCGGCTTTCTTTCGCAAAAGTTCAGGCAGGCTGGTATCATGAGATCAACTCGTACGGGTGAAGCCATGGGAACAACAAGACAGTATCATGGCCGACTGGAAACCCGCAAGGCGGTTTATTTGCCAACTTCCGGAGAGGATATTGCCGAAAGAGCATGTGAGCGAAAAATACTTTGAAAGTCCCAGATTGACCATTCAGGAAGGCAAATAACAAGGAGGGTTATATGGCCGGCAGAAGATCGATTTCCCGCAGGGATTTCATGAAGGTGGCAGCGGCCGTTACCGCAGCGCTTACCACTCAGTGGGGCGGCCTGAAAGATCTCGCTGCAGGCATTGACGCCAAAGGTGATCTGCCTGTGGTAGTCATCGGGGCCGGACTGGGAGGTCTGAGTGCGGCAGCTCTTCTGGCCAGAGGCGGCTTTCCCGTAACCGTGGTCGAACAGCACGAAAAACCCGGCGGCTATGCCACGACCTTCGACCGCAACGCCGGGAATTTCACCTTCGATGTCTCTCTGCATGCCACGTGCGCAGCAGGGAGGCGAATGCGGCCCATCCTGGAGGCGACGGGCATCCTTGACAAAATCCAGACAGTGGAACTGCCCGAGCTTTGCCGTATCATCACTCCCGATTACGATCTCATCTGGCCCAACGATGCCGGCGCTGTTATAGAGCAGATGGCAGGGCTCTTCCCCGCTGAAGCGGAAGGCATTCGGGGGTTTTTCAGCCAAATGACGGGTATCCTCGATGAAGCAATGGTTCCCGTCGATCGCGATTCGCTGGCGGACAAAGCGGCCTTTCCCTTTACCCACAAGCGCATGTGGGCAGTCCGGAACAAGACCCTTGCCGATATTCTCAACGACTATGTTCGAGACCCCAAGGCACGCGGACTCTTATCGGTCTATTGGAGTTACTACGGGCTTCCGCCTTCCCGGCTCTCCGGATTCTACTACAGTGTCGCCACAGCATCCTACCTGCGCTTCGGAGGCCGTTACATCAAGCGCCGGTCCCAGGACCTGAGCGATGCCCTGCGCAGCGCCATTGAAGCGGCGGGCGGGAAAGTCCTTCTCGATACCGAGGCTGAGGGAATCGAGATTAAGAATAACGTAATTTCCGGCGTCCGGCTCGCGGGCGGCAATATACTCAAGGCCAAAGCCGTCATATCGAACGCCAGCGTTCCCAAGACTGTGCAGATGCTCCCTGCGGGGGTTATGCCGGGTGATTTTTTGAATAAATTGAAAGGCTATCGTCCCTCCCTTTCGAGCTTTGTTGTCTGGCTCGGTTTGAATCGGGAGATCCGGAACAGGATAAAAGGCTATGAGATCTTTGTCCTCAAGGATTACGATCCCGAGAAAGCCTATGAGGCAGCGCTGGCTTGCGATCCCGTCAGCGGTCCTTTGGGAGTGACGATCTACGATAATCTCTTCGAAGGATACTCCAACCGGGGCACGTCAACGATATCGATCTTCATGTCCAGTGGTTATGAACCCTGGCGCAGGTTTGAGGCCGACTACTTCGCCGGGCGCAAGGACGGCTACCGGAGGGAAAAGGAGCGCATTGCCAAGGTCCTTGTTGACGAAGCGGAGCGGAGGGTCATACCGGGTTTGAGGTCCATGATCGCGGTCATGGAAGCCGCCACTCCCCTTACCAATCTGCGTTACACCAAGAACCCGGGCGGTGCCATTTACGGCTACGAGCAGTCCCTGGAAAACTCGTTCATGAACAGGCTCGACAACAGGTCCCCCCTCAGGGGTCTCTACTTCGCCTCCGCCTGGACCGATCCCGGCGGGGGCTATGAACCTTGCCTGGAATCAGGCGCGAAGGCCTACAAGGACCTGGTCAGGGACTGGACCACTAAGGACTGATGACTGAGGACTGAGGACGGAGTGCTGAGGACTGAAGACTGAGTGAAAAACCCCGCAACCCCCAACTCCTGCCTAATCGGGCAATATTATAGCATGAACGGATTCAGCCTTGCCAAACGGCAGCGAGAAGCGGCAACCAGCAGAGGCAAAAAGCAGGCAAGCTTTCACCACCGAGAGCACCGAGGACGCGGAGAAGCGAGGATGCGGAGAGGGGGAGACCCGGGGACGCGGAGAGGGAGAAGCGCGAGGACCACGCGAAACGCGAGGAGAGCCCGCCCCGGAAGGGATGAATCAGGGGACAGATTGGACGGCTGTGGGGTGTCGGGCATCGGATGGCTTCTTATTTCTGACCTCTGACAGATGATATCTGACATCCGGTCCATGCCGAAATGCCGCACAGGAGGGGCCGCTTATGCCGTATCTTCACTCGATCGTCGAATATTTCAGCCCTTCAATGGCTGCTTTGCCTTCGATGTCATTGACAATCTCGATGTGTGGCTCAGCGTCCGGAACGCCCATGGTAAGAGTTCCCCGTATATAGTATTCCTTTCCGGCTTCGATATCGATGGTACGGGTACGGTCTCCGTGGATCCAATCCTCTGCAGCAAACGTTACAGGGCCGGGATTGGCTTCATAGACAAAATAGGTGCCGCTGTTGAGAGCGCCGACTCGTTTTCCGTTTGCCTTGATATATATTCCTCGCAAAAGACCTGCCGTGGAGGATTCCCTGTAAATAAAAATGAGTCCTTTATTTGGATCGCGTACGGACGCATATTTACCCTGGTCCTTGAGTGGGACGGCCATCGGGGTTGCACAGCCGGATAAAAAGCTAACGAAAAGCATGACTATACAGAGACGGCCACTTGCTGAGAGAGGGTTCATGGGGTTCTCCAGTATGTATAAATTGAAATCGTCTGAGTGTTTTACCTGAAAAACACCGGAACAATCCCCAAAGCGGTAAGGTCATACCATTTCCCAATCAGGCCTGCAACAGGCATGTCAGCCATCTGTCAAATGCTTTTAATGCGTAACATGACATGATACAAGTAAAAGACCTCGCCGCGCCGCCTTCAAACCATCTCCACTCCCTGCATGGAGATCGCCGGGGGCAGTGGGCTATTTCGGTAAGCGGTCCCTGGCGCCTGTGTTTTCGCTTTCAAGATGGACATGTCTTTGACTTGGAGCTTGTCCAGTACCACTAAACAGGAGGTAACCCATGATTCCCAAGAACCGACGACCCACTCCACCCGGAGAGATACTCCTGCACGAGTTTGTCGAACCCCTGGGACTGACACAGAAGCAACTGGCCGACGCCCTGGGTATCACAAGGATTCGGGTTAACGAGATCATCCGTGGAAAGCGGGGCGTCACCACTGATACCGCCTTTCGTCTTTCCAAATTCTTTGGGACGACGGTGGATTTCTGGATGGGACTCCAGGCGGATGTCGACATGTGGGACACTTTGCAGTCGCACGGAAGCGAATACGAGCGGATCAAGCCCATCGCCAAAGCGGCAAACGAGTAAATGGCATCGGCGTAGTCCCGGCAAGGAACTCAACCAAGTGTTACGGTTTCTGCATGGCTCAACCCCATTTGTTGGACACGAAAAGCGCGAAGAGATCCATTCAAGGAAAATAAAAGAGAACCAAGCCTGTTGGCCGCGGCTTTGCGAGGTTAATCCGATGCCCGCGCACGGAGGACTACAAAGCACACAAAGGCATTGGGACTCAGTATCGGTACTCCCGCCGCCCCGCAGCTTCAAGAATATAACCAGTTCGTCGGCCGAATCGACCAGGCCACCACCAAGTGGCGGCAGAAGAATAATGGCAAGGTCAATTTACGAGGGATCGGCGGTGGTATAGAAGAAAGAGTCGCGGCATGGAGAAACGTCGCAAAAACAACAACCGTAAATATCAGGAGGCGTCCCCACCATCCCGGCTCGAAACTCGTAAGGGTTTGCAAGGACAAATTATTCTGTTAAGCTAGCTGCATTGGACCGGAACGCTTCCCTGAGACCCTGTTTCACTGTTATCTTCGCTCCGCTTCCTGGTGAGGAAGATCTCTCCGTGTCCAGCGGACCAGCGTGAAGATTTTTTCCTCACCTGCTTTTTGCCGCTTTTGGTTGCCGTTTGGAAGAGCAAAATCACCTACAGTATAATATTGCCTGACTTGACAGCGGTGCTGGTTGAGGGTTGCAGGCTACGGATTTCCACCCGGTCCCCTGATTAAACATCTCCGGGGCAAGTTCTCATGCCTCATGCTGCAGGCCGAGCCTTTACCCTCTTGCTTTGTTGCCTTTTTGCTTTTGCACTTTTCAGGAGCGAGCGATGCCTATAGTTCCGGTAGAATTCGTGCAACAAGTGCTTCCAGCGCGCGGAATGCCGGGGTCGCGGCCCATTCCCTGGACTTACGAAGATATCAGCGCAGATCCCGAGATGTTTGGCGCGCAGGTCGGAGCGGTCATGCAGAGACTCGGAACAACCGCTGGGCAGGCCGAAAACATGCCAGCGCAGAATGCCGCAGTCCGTCAGGAACTGGCCAACGAGACAAACATCAACTGTGTCTACGCGAATCAATTCTCTCCGGCGTTCAGGCGATTGCGTGAGGGTTTCTTGAAATTCGAATGTGGGACCCCGAGGAGCGGTTTCGGCATACAACAGTGATCCCGGGGGGGCGAATATCCGATGACGTGACTCAAAAATAAATTAGATATTTTGCATTAACTTATGCATAACTGGTTGCAAATACGTAGTTTTACGATCACATACAAAGCAGGATTTTTCTTACTTGCGTCCCCTAAGGGGGAGCATCACGAGCTGGTCATGCGAACGATGTCGATAATGAGTCCGTTAAGCAGAACTACAAAGGGCACGTGGTAGATTTAGATCGATATGGACAAAGGATACTAGAACTGGATGAAAGACCCTCGAACGCAGCCGAGCAAATTGCAGGACATTTTGCCGATTTGTCTCTAAACAACGTTCAGCCCGATCCGGTAATCCATGCCCAATATATTTCTGCTTACGAAAGCGCCATGGTTACGTAATCTCAATACGGGTCTGGAGGCCCATTTGAAGCTCAAATTCCAAGATTCGAAAAGCTCGTCCACCGAGGTGACGATCCGATCACATGAGCACTCGATCAAGGCATTGACCCTTTGCTCCCTCAGATCATCAGACAGGACTTTCATCTACTGGAATGCCTGCGATAAGGAATTTTGAGAGCCGGATCTAATTGCTCACTTCCTCAACCGCGTATTTCGTCCCGGCCCCGGCCTGCGATTTGCGTTCCAGCCTCCCTTTGAGCTTTGGGAAGAGATCGAGGTCCGTGTGGGGAAGGAAAAGGGCGGCAATGTAGTGAGCCATATAGGACGGCGTCTCGGAAAATTCGAAGTTCGTCATCTTTCTCATTACATTGACGACGTCTTTTCTGATTCTGTTGGTCATCGCGCACATTCTTGCGCCGAGCAGCGAGCCGTTGCCGATGTAGGTTATCTTGTCCGGATCGATTTCGGGAAGCAGCCCGATGGTCATGGCCATTTCGACGTCAATGTGGCTGCCGAATCCGCCCGCCAGGACTATTCTGTCAAGGTCCGCGATTTTGAGGCCCACCTCCTTTAACAGTGTCTGGCACCCGCCGTAGATGGCCCCTTTTGCGCGGATGAGGTTCCCTATATCGTTTTCCGTCAGGACGATGTCCCTGCCGATTCGAGTCTTTTCTTTCCGCACCAGTATGTATTCAAAAACGTCGTCTTTTTCCCTGAGCCTGTCCGATTTCAGATCACGGTTGAATTTCCCGAGGTTGTCGATAATTCCAGCTTCGAAAAGCCTTGCGGCTATGTTGATCAGGCCGGACCCGCATACGCCCCTGGGCCTGACGTCTCCCACTGTCAGGATCATTGGCTCCAGGCTATACGGATTGACTGAGAAGTCCTCGATTGCCCCTCTATCCGCACGCATACCGAATTGGATGCCCCCGCCTTCGAAAGCCGGTCCGGCCGAACAAGCGGCGCAAACAAGCCAATCCCTGTTGCCGATCACGATCTCGGCGTTTGTGCCTATGTCTATAAAAAGCGAGAGCTGATCGGAGAGATATATTCCCGAACCCATCACACCGGCGACGATGTCCCCACCGATGAAGCTGGAAATGGAGGGAACGACGAGGGCGGTCGCATGGTCAACCAGGTTGATCCCCAGATCGACGGCCCTTACCGACGGATAAAGGGTGGCCGCAGGCACGTAAGGAGACAGCCTGATGTAGCTGGGGTCGATTTTGAGAAGGATCTGGGTCATGGTGGTATTCCCTGCAAAAGTGATCGTCGAGACCTGCTGGCGATCGACCCGTGAGCTCTCGATCACACGGTCGATTATCCCGTTGATGGTCCGGATGACGACTTCGTGCAGGGTATCGAGTCCCCCTGGCTTTGCCGCGTAGATGATCCTGGAGATGACGTCTTCACCGTAGCTGATCTGGCCGTTGAAGTCTCCATACTCGGCAAGGACACTTCCTGTAATGAGATCGATCAGTTGTCCGTAAATGGTCGTGGTGCCGATATCGATAGCTATTGCAAAGTTTCCGCCGGTGGTGTCTCCCGGTTCTATGTTGATGATATGGGATTTCCCGCCTTCGAAAACAGGCCGGTCGAAGGTCGCGGTAATCTTGAAGCCTGCTTCTCTTAATATTTTCGGAATCTTGCGAATGACCGGAAGCCGTACCAC
>JBEKXG010000027.1:0-17060 GCA_049512295.1 Syntrophobacteraceae bacterium | reverse complement strand
GACCACTCCCTGCCGCGGACCTCGGGAATTATTTCAAATCTCCCGAGAAGCTGATAAGATGATTCGTTACGGAGATGCCCGGCTATCTGTTGTTTTTTTATGGTATTCAAGCATAACGGGAGGAATGAAAAATGGAAGAGAAAAACCCCGCAAGTGATCCGAAAGCGGTCCTTGGCTCTATCGTGGAGGTCGTTCAGTCAGTTATCAGGGATCCGGCGTTGTTTTTCCGGCAAATGCCAAAGTCGGGGGGCTTTACCGATCCCTTTATTTTCGCAGTTGTCATGGGGTTTGCCGCCGGCATCGTCAGGTTCGCCCTGGGCTTGCTGGGGTTTGCTGCCGCCAAATTTTTCACGCTGGTTCTGATTGCGATAATAATAACGCCGATATTAACAGGGCTTTTCACCTTTGTGGGCGCGGCCTTTCTCTTCGTAATCTGGCGGCTCTTGGGGTCGCAGCAACCTTACGAGGTCTCCTTCAGGTGCGCGGCCTATGCGCTGGCGATCTCCCCGATTACCGCCGCGCTCAATTTCATTCCGTATCTGGGGGTTGTAGCCGGCCTGGCCTGGATGGCTTACATACTCGTCTGTGCTTCCGTCGAAGTGCACGGGACAGAGACAAAGATTGCCTGGATCGTCTTTGGCGCTCTCTTCGCCATTCTTGCACTCGGCTCTATTTCGGTGCAGCACTCCGCGAGAAGCTGGCAGCATAGCCTGGAGGGTATGGGAAAGCAGCTTGGCGAGATGGAAAAGATGAAGCCCGAAGAAGCCGGTGAGAAGGTTGGCGAATTCTTGAAAGGCATGCAGAAGGGTATCGATAAGAAGTAGGATTTTTCGAATCGCCCTTTATCACCGCGCCGGGGAAAAGGCGGAAAATGGCTGAGCAGAAATTGATTTACCGTTGCCAGCAGTGTGGCCATGTAAGCCCGAAATGGATGGGAAAATGTCCCGAATGCCAGATTTGGGACAGCTTCTCCGAGGAAGTGGCTCCTGACAGGGCATCGAGATTGGCTTCGAAAATTGCGAAAACGCTTTCGACCCGTCCGGTCAGCCTTGATGACATCCGCTCCGACGGCGAGGTCCGCTTGCATACGGGCATAGGCGAGTGGGACCGGGTATTGGGGGGCGGCCTGACAAAAGGATCTATCGTTTTGCTCGCGGGCGATCCCGGCATCGGAAAATCCACCCTGCTTCTCCAGGCCCTCTCCATGATGACCAGGGACGGTCCCGTTCTCTATGTCTCAGGCGAAGAGAGCCCACAGCAGTTAAAATCCCGCGCCCAGAGGCTCGGACTAAACTCACGCGACTTGTTCGTCTTTTCCGAAACCTCACTGGAAGCCGTGCTCGATGAAATCGAGAAAAACACGCCGCTGGTCGTGGCTGTGGACTCCATCCAGACCATGTACACCAGGTTCCTGGACGTGGCGCCCGGCTCCATCAGCCAGGTGCGGGAATGCGCAATGAGGCTGATGAGGACGGGCAAAGAAGCCGGGATCAGCATTTTCGTAATCGGCCACGTTACAAAGGAGGGCGCCATCGCCGGTCCGCGCGCCCTTGAGCACCTGGTGGACACCGTTTTATACCTCGAAGGGGACAGGACCCACACCTTCCGGCTGCTTCGGGCGGTCAAGAACCGTTACGGCTCGACCAACGAGGTCGGGGTTTTCGAAATGAAGGAAAGCGGCCTGGAGGAGGTTCCCAATCCTTCCCAACTGCTTCTGGCCGAGCGCCCCAAGGGTGTCTCCGGCTCCGTTGTGGCCTGTTGCGTGGAGGGCACGCGGCCGATCCTTGTCGAACTCCAGGCTCTGGTCAGTGCGACGGGCTGGATGCAGCCGCGCCGCACCAGTATGGGAGTTGACACAAACCGGCTTTCCCTTCTGCTCGCCGTGCTCGAAAAAAAGCTCGGGTTCAACTTCACACAGCAGGACGTGTTCATAAATGTGGCGGGCGGAGTGCGGCTCGTGGAACCCGCTGCCGACCTGGCAATGACCACCGCCCTGATGAGCAGCTATCTCGACAGGCCCCTTCCGCAGGACTTGGTGGCCTGGGGCGAAGTGGGGCTTGCCGGTGAGGTAAGGGGAGTCGGCCACAGCGCGCTCCGTGTGGCGGAGGCCTCCAAGCTCGGGTTTGCCGCCTGCCTGATGCCCAAGAGTAACGCAGAGCGGCTTTCTCAGGAAATGGACGCCCACAGCATAGGCGTCCGCTCCCTTCATGACGTTCTCGAGATAGTTTTTGAAGGAAGCTCGAAAGCACAGGGCAGCGGGTCGAGTGCCCGGGACTCGCGACCCGTGACCCGTGACCCGTGACAGTGATAAAGACCTGCAAATTCTGCCGGATCATTTCGGGCGAACTGCCCGCCCCCATTGTGCTCGATGATGAATCCTGCGTGGCTTTCCTGGACCACCGCCCGCTCTTTGCGGGCCACTGCCTCCTGGTCCCCAGGGCCCATCACGAGACACTGATGGATCTGCCGGATTGCCTCACACGGCCGCTTTTTTCGAACGCAAAGCTTTTGTGCCGCGCCCTCGAGGAAAGCATGAGAGCCGAGGGAACTTTTGTGGCAATAAATAATAAAATCAGCCAGAGCGTTCCCCACCTTCATGTACACGTGGTCCCGAGGAAAAGGAAAGACGGTCTGAAGGGTTTTTTCTGGCCAAGACACCGATACGCGGACGAAGGGGAAATGCGTGAGGTCGCCGAACGGATCAGGGCCGCTGTGGAGCTGCTCAGGTCCGCGAATGGCTGACGATGCGCCCGCCTCGCGGAGCGTCGAGATCCCGCCGGCGGCTCTGCCGCCCCCGGGACAGGGTAACTGTGGGCCATCCTTCCCGCACGATCAGGTTTTCTACCAGGAACCCGGGCCGGACGAATCTTTTGACCGGCTCAAGCCTGCTTTCCAGAAATCCGGCCAGGACGATCCGCCCCGCAGTCCTCCACTCTCCCTCCGCCAGGATCTTCTCGAGAATGGGCCATTCCAGGTTCATGATGAGAAGGTCCGGGCGGATACCTACGACCTGTAGCCGGTCAGCCTCCACAAAGGCGATCCGGCCCGAAACCCCGTTTGCCCGAGCGTTTTTCGAAGATATCTTCAGCGCGAGAGGATTGCGGTCGATTGCCAGGACGGATTTTGCCCCGGCCAGCGCGCATGCGGCCGCAAGGATTCCAGTCCCGGCGCCGAAATCAACCGCCGTATGGATTTCATTGCGCCCGAAAATCTCGGATATCGCAAGCAGGCACCCCTGGGTCGTGGGATGAAGGCCCGACCCGAAGACGATTCCGGGATCGAGGCGAATTGCGATCCCGTCCGGGATGTCAGGCATGTCTGCCGGGCCTGTAGACAGCCGGATGACGAACGACCCCAGGCGGATTTGAGGAATAGAAATGTCCTGCCATCTCTCATAGGGCAAACAGTATCGGGAGGTGAGCCGCCAGTCGGGACGCGATTCCAGCCACTCCAGAATGGATTCGAGAGACTCTGTTCCGTAAAAAAGATAATAGAAGGGCGGCTCCGGCCAAACCCCCTCCAGGCCTTCTTTCGGGACACTCCGGGGCCGGCCGCTTCCCTTGAGCTCGTATACCCAGAGCATTGCAGTCGCGGAAAAAGCTTCATCCAACGGCACAATTACACTCACACTTACTTCTTGGGCTTGCTTGTTTCCGGTGACGCCTGTATCGGGACGGTTTCCTTCTCGTCCGGGGCCGTTTTGGCAGACCCATCCTTCACGTTCGAATCATGGCCGGGAAGAAGCAATTCAGGATTGCGGGTAGCCAGCTCTTCGGCCTCCGCCGAGGCCGCCTGCGCCTTTTCCTCCGGTTTTCCGAAAACCTTTTGATTAATCTGTTGGGCAAACAGGTTTACCTGGGGCATGACGTCGTCGAGGCTCTTCGTCTGGGCATAGAAGGAGACAGGCTCCCCTTTGCCCGATACCGGCGCCATTTTTGCCTCTATACTGACCGATTGGCCCGTGCTGGTTATGCTCCCGTAAAGAACATAATCAGCCTTAAGGCCGGCGCCGATTCGCAGGGCCTCGCTCTGCGATGTTTCCTTTGCTCCCCTGGCGGCCCTGTCCACTTCGAACTTATCCACAACCTGAACCTTGCCCTGCCACGACAGCCGGGAAGACAGCATGTCGCGGACCCCGCTTTGAAGGTAATTAAGATTTGCAGGGGTGTTTATGGTAAAAGGCAGAATCGCCACCTTGGCCGGCGCGGCTTCCCCTGCCGGGGGGGCGGCCGTACAGGGCGCCACGAACCCTGAAAGGAGGAGCAAAAATAATGCAAATAAGATCAAGGCTTTCCTGTTGAACATGCCAGTCTCCTTCCGGATTGTGTGCTTATGTGAATCACATACCTCTTTGATTGCGAATTTCGAGGACCATGTAGCGATATGGGCCGCCTTTGTTCCGAAAAGCTCCAATTTTCAGTCGTTTTCGAAAACTTGGGCACATAGGGTCGATTTTCCCCGGAGCCGTACAATAAATCAGGCGCAGTCCCCGTATCAAGTCTTTTTGTTGTTTTTCAGGACGAGGTGAAGCAAAAGGGTCTGGAATTTTTTTGATACAAAAATTGGACTTCTATATTGACCAGCAGGTCGTAGATAAAAAAGATCGGTTGGCCCGAGCTGACCGGGACCCGGATGGACGACCTCCATCCGGGTTTTTTTACGTCCTGCGCCCGTTTCCCACCCGGATGGCGGTTGTCGAAGAGAGTAGGGCTTTTTCGGCTCTCTGATATCTGTTCTCTATGTCGTTCGGGATGAGACGAAATGAAACAAACGGTCCTGGAATTTTACGAAAAGTTACAATTTAAAGACGACTCCTTTTACTGAAGCTTTTCTGTTGACAATAACCGAAATTCCGAAATAAAGTCCCCCCAATTGTGTATAGGGGCGAGTTGTAAACTTTTCACAAATAGGAAGGGAGGTGGGATTCACTTTTAAAGTCAATCGGATGGGGCTTGATATGGAAAGAGGAAAGTAACGTCACCCTTGAGGAGGGAAAGAGCAATGAGGAAATATCTCCTACCATCTGTAATTATGTTCGTTTTTGTATTCTCGGTCGCGTTGGCGCCAGGGGCCTTTGCACAAGAGCAGAAGACACTGGCTGAAAAACTCCTGGACATCATGAGGGCCAACCATCAGATCACTGAAGCTCAATATAAAGAATTGAAAGAAGAGGCCGCGAAGGAGAAGGCCGATGCGGTTGGGCAGGCCGCTCAGACCCAGGCCGCTGCCGCTCAGGCTGCTCAAGCTGCTCAGGCAGCCCAGGCAGCGAAAGTTGCGGCTGCGCCCGTAGAGCGGAAACCGTCGGATTTTAGGGCCTATTGGAATAACGGCCTCAGGTTTACGACGGATGACAAAGCTTTTGACGTGCATATCGGAGGCAGGATCCAGGCGGATGTTGTAGATGCGGAACCAAATGACGCTTTGATGAAGTGGTCTCAAGGAAAGTACAAAGCCGGGTTCAGTCAGTCGAAGACCGATGGGTACGGGGACCAACTGCGCAGAGTCAGATTGGCCATTGACGGGACTCTCTGGCGCAACATCGAATTTATCTCTCAAATCGATTTTGCCCCGTCATATACGCGGACCACGGTACTCACGCCACCCGCCACAAAGCCCGGAACCGCGTCGATCACTTCAGGCCCTGCGGTCACTTATGCGGACGTATGGGTTGGCGTCAAGGACATCCCATATATCGGGCGCATCAGGGTGGGACAGATGTACGAGCCTATCTCCATCGAACAAATGAGCACCGACAACTTCAACACTTTCATGGAGAAGGGCCTCCCGGTTAATGCATTAATTCCCGGTCGCCAATTTGGCTTCACGGCGCTAAACACGGCATTTGATAATCGCTTGGGCTGGATGGCGGGCTATTTCTTCCAGCAACAGGCAGCAACATCAAGCAATGGGGTCGCCCAGGATACGACCGGAGATCTTTTCTCACCGCATATGGATGCCACTCAGTTTGCGGCGCGGATCACGGGTCTTCCCTGGTATGAGAACAGGGGAGAACATCTGCTCCATCTTGGCGTAGGCTACTCGCATGAGTTCCGTTCCACTTCACCTCTATCGAATAACCCCGGCACGCTCGACTTCAAGTCCTCACCCGAAGCGAACCTGTTTAGCCCGCTGGTCGACACCGGAGCTTTCCTGGCTAAAGGAGTGGATATCGTAGATCCGGAAATTGCGCTGGTATATGGACCCTTTTCCGTGCAGGCTGAGTACATTATGGCCTCGGTCAACGATATCGCGACTCCGAGCGGTACGCATTTTGCCGGGGCCACCTCTCGTGATGCCAATTTTGACGGTTGGTATGCGTACGCCAGCTACTTCATAACCGGCGAGCATCGCCCGTACAATATGACCGCCAGCCCTACCGATTATCAGGCGACCTTTGGCAGGATCATCCCGAATAGTAACTTTAATCCTTTAACTGGAGGCTGCGGGGCATGGGAAGCGGCTTTCCGGGTTTCCCAACTGAATACCAACAACACCTCTGCCGCTTTCTACGGCGGCAATCAAACCGACTACACATTCGCGATAAACTGGTATCTGAATCCAAACGTTATGGTGAAAATGAATTATATTTACGCGAACGTGGGTTCACATCCGCTGGGCTACGGCAACCTGCCCACGACCGGCAATGACAACATTTTCGAAACGCGCTTCCAGATAGCCTTCTGAGGATTTGCCCGGATTAATCTCAGGAGGTTCCAACGCAGCCCCCTCAGCCGAGCGGTTTTGCTCTGCGGAGGGGGCTTTATCGCTCACCCCTTCCCTCGTTCCCTTCTTCGATGCTTGACATCGGACACGGAGTCATGTTCTTAAAGTCTGCGCCTGCTGAAGTCGTGTAGTGAGAGCATCATTTAGGCAGCGTTTTTTGCGCGCCGCGCCGCGCCGAGGAAAACCTGATGGCCAAGTTTCTCAAAGTCAAAACCGCCGACGAGGTTTTGTCGATCATGGAGGGGATTCAGCCGCTGTCACCCGAGCCGGTTTCTCTCGCATTTGCCTGCGGCAGGAGGCTTGCTTCAGATATCACGGCAGCCGAGCCGGTGCCCCATTTCGCACGCGCAACGATGGACGGGTATGCTGTCCGTGCGCGGGACACCTTCGGAGCATCGGAAAGCGTCCCCGCCCTCTTGGAAAGATCGGGCGAAGTGTTCATGGGCGAAGCGCCAGGGCTGCCGATCTCGCCGGGAAAGGCTGTGGATGTCCCCACCGGCGGAATGCTTCCCGATGGAGCCGACGCGGTGGTGATGGTCGAATACACATCGGTGCTCGACAACGCGACTATCGAGATTACGAGGCCCGTGGCGCCCGGCGAAAACGTGCTCAAGGCCGGCGACGATATAGCGCCCGGCGCCGCGCTGTTCAGGAAAGGCGCCATGCTTCGGCCCCAGGATATCGGTGTTCTGGCTGCCCTCGGGATAGTCGAGGTGGAGGTTTTCAGGGTCCCGCTGGTCGCCTTGATTTCGACGGGCGATGAAATAGTTCCGGTTGAGACGCGCCCTCTGCCGCCTGGAAAGGTAAGAGACATTAACAGCTTCAGCCTGGCAGCGCAAATCGAATCAGCCGGAGCGCGGATCGGGATGCGGGAGAGGGTTTGCGACAGGCTTGAAGATCTCGTTTCAGTCTGCCTGGAGGCCCTTATGGACCACGATGTGATCGTCCTGTCAGGCGGCAGCTCGGTTGGGGTCAGGGATTACACGACACAGGTCCTGGCGGGTCTGCCCGAGTCGGAGCTTCTGGTGCACGGGGTTGCGATCCGGCCCGGCAAGCCGACGATCTTCGGGCGAGCAGGCGGGGCGCTTTTCTGGGGACTTCCGGGCCAGCCGGTATCCGCGCTGATTACCTGCCAGGCATTTGTGCTGCCTTCTCTGCGGAAGCTGCAGGGTATGATGGAAACTGAATTTGCGCGCGCTCGCGCCCTCAGAGCGGTCCTCAACCGGCAGATCCCGTCCGTGCACGGCAGGACCGATTATGTGCCGGTTTACCTGTCCCGGGGAAGCGGAGGCGCTGCGGAGGCATCGCCGATATTCGGGAAATCGGGGGCCATCGGCATACTGGCCCGCGCCGACGGATATGTGATCATTGCCGAACACATGGAGGGTCTTGACCCTGGCGCTGAGGTCTCTGTTTATCCCTTTTCCTGAACGGATGGACGGATGAGAATCATGTCCAAAACCAATCCGGCAATTTCTTTGTCTTGAAAATCAGGCTTTTCTGAAGGCGCCCATGTAAAAACATCTCCCTCTTTCCATTTCCTGTGTACTGCCACTGCATTTTCTCCCCGTGGCGCCCACACGCGGGGGTCGGTCGGCCCAAAAACGGAGATCGTCGGTATTCCAACCGCCGCCGCCAGGTGACTCACTCCCGAATCGCTCCCGATGTAGAGACCGCACAATGAAAGCAGGGCGGAGAGCCTCAACGGCGACAGCCCGCTCACGGTGGGCACTCCAGCCTCCCGCATTGCCTCGGAGAATTCGTCCATATACTCATCGGCAGGCCCGTTGGAGAGGAGCGCTTGAAATGACAATTCTCTTCGGAGCCAGTCGAGCAGGCCATGCCAGTTCCTCAACGGCCAGACTTTGCGTCTGCCGCCGCTCCCCGGATGAATGACAATCGGCTGCGAACAGATCCCGAGTCCGCGAAGAAGGTCCCTTGCGGCCAGTTTTTCAGAAACAGGAGGTGACAGAGTAAGAGGTTTCCCGACAAGCGGCCATCCAAGGTCGTTCAATTGCCGGCGCAGGAATTGGGAAACATGAGTATGGGTACTGTTTGCAACAGGGAAAGATTGAACCAGGTTTACATTTGCCGAAAGGCGTGCGGAGAGCCTCTCGGCCAGGAGACGAGATCCGGTCTGGCCGAAGATTAAGACATGATCGGCCTCGAGCAGGAAACCGGGAAGAGTTGCGCTTCGCCACAGGCTGTCCTGAAGCAGGCAGGCAATGAGAACGCCCTCAGCGGAATGACATTCCCCCAGGTAACTCTTTCCAGTCAACAGAGATACATGCTCCGGTTTTGACCAGAAGTCGATGCGCGCCCAGGCAGGGTCTTCGGCAAGCTCATCTATGGCCGAAGCCGCCATTAGGAAATCCCCGAGCGCCCCCTGGTGAAAGACAACGGCCCTTATTTTTTCAGTTGATGCCGAGGCTGTCATTCAGACACGCATTGGCTTCTTTAGAGGGTCTTGCCGCAATTTCCAGCAAAGCGCAAATTCTGAAATCAGGGCTGTTTCGCGTGAAGTAGTCTATTTCGATATCCGCCAGTTCGTGGTAGACAACCTCCCGGGAATCGAGCAGCGCATTATAGGAGCGAAACAGCGCCTCTTCTACGCTTTCACCGGGCTCGATGCTGAAAAGTCCCCTCCACAGCACCGGCCGGGGGTTCGAAAGGTATTGCCGCAGCATTGCCTCCCTGATTACGGCGGGAACGGTGAAGTTTATGATCGTAGTCAGGGACTTGAGCCTCTTTAGGAGATTCTCTCCGGTATAGATCACGCTTCCCGTGGTATCCACCACGACATTTTCTTCCGAGCCGGAACGGAAGTTTTGACCGATCCAGTCTACAACTTCGCCCATCAGTTGCTTCTCAGTGGAAAGATACAGTTCTTCCCTCTCCTGGTAGCCGTCCTGATAGGGGAAACCCATCCATTCGCCAAGGGACAGCCAACTGCCATCCTCTCGCCTGAGTTCGGCGGAGAGTTTTTGAGTAATGAGGGCGTCGATGCAAAACCGTCTGAATCCACGTCTGGCAAGCTTTTCCGACCAGTACGACTTTCCCGAGCCCGACATTCCGATTAGAGAGATCAGCACTCAAACCCCTATCCCGAAGCAATGCCTCGCGCAGTCGTGATTAATTTTCCTCATCCTATTCAATATACTTCAGTAATCATCCTCCTAAATTTCCTCAATGGTGCCGGGCAAAACCTATTCAACTTGCCGGCCTGCGCTTTTGCCGATTCACCGATTTTATCTTTGACATAAAGGTGGAAATAGGCAAGAAGAACCGGCAAACCGCAGCAAAAAAAGGACGACCGATGCAACCCAAAAATATCCCTCTAAATGAAAGAATCATTTTTGCGCTCGATGTGGACTCTGCCGACCAGGCAAAAGAACTCGTCGAACGCCTGGAAAGCCATATCCGGTTCTATAAGGTGGGGCTGCAGTTATTTCTTGCAGGCTGGTTTCCCGTCGTGCAGTGGATAGCTGAGCGCGGGCACAAGGTAATGCTGGACTTGAAGTTCTATGACATCCCGCAGACCGTCAAACTGGCTGTCCGGGAACTCACGGGCAAAGGCGTCACATTTGCGACGGTGCACGGCAACGAGCCGATCGTAGCAGCGGCCGTTGAGGCCCGGGCGGAGGTGAAGATCCTTGCTGTAACGGTTCTTACCAGTTTCGGCCAGGAAGATATGGAGGGATTTTTCCGCGTCCGCTGCAAAGTGGAGGACCTCGTTCTTGAGCGCGCGCGGAGGGCGATTGACTCCGGAGCTAATGGGATAGTGGCCTCCGGAGTCGAAGCCCGGCGCCTCAGGAGCGAATTAGGGGGGGATTTTCTGATAATAGCCCCCGGGATTCGCCCAGACGGAACCCTTGGCGGGCGCGACGATCAGAAACGGATCATGACGGCCGGCCAGGCAATCAGGGGCGGGGCGGATTACGTTGTAGTCGGCCGTCCCATCCGCGACGCAACCGCCCCTATTTCGGTAATCGAAGCCATGCATGAGGAGATAGCGACATCCCTTCAAGGATAGCGGCTTCAGACTTCCTTGGTCTATGCATAGCTGACGGTTACAGGCGGCATTTCTTCTTCCACTCTCGGGCAGATTATCTGTTCCGGCTCAGTATGTGAAATCATGACGGTTGACAGGAACTTAAATTGCGCTTACGTTGCTTGTAGCGTGTTGTTGTATGACATTCAGGTTGTTGTAGCGTTTAGAAGAATGACTATTTGGATTATCAGGAGATAGAAATGAGCAAAATACTGATTTTTGGATTAGCATTTTCGCTGGTTCTTGTCAGCGGCGGATTTTTCAGCGCACACGCGGATGGCGGTCTGCCCGGCTCCGCTCCTTACAACGGGAGCTCACCTTCTCTTTCCAGTTCGCACATGCCATCTTGCTCAAGTTACTCGAGGGACCCGCGGGGACCGATTGGTGATAATGATTGGGAGAGGGATAGTAACTATTGGAATTGGTATTGTGGGGGGCAATCTCAGTAAACTATCACCGAATTCGTCAGCGGCTTTGAAAAACCGGGACAGGGGCTCCTGACGATGTCAGTCCCTTTGTCTCTCCCAATGTGCTTGAGGTCGAACGATCATGACTGCAACGACGGCTGCCGCCGGGACAGTCAGAGTCAGAGGTGGAAGCCGGTCTTGTGAGACACAGCGCCTTTCGAGCGCGGAATCTCCTATTCATAATGCTCATCCGTTGGCCGATGGGTTCCCGGAAACTGGCGCAGACCTTCTTTCGCATTTCCTCTGCGCCAGTTTCACAATGAGCGCCGTCGCTATCAGAAGTCCAAATGAGAGGGTCATCCTGGCGGAAAATAACTGGCCCCAGTCTCCTGAAGAATAAATCTGCTTCATCGTACCAATGGAAAAAATGACCACGAAAATCGTCACGGCTTCACCCATGGAGGTGGCGAAAAAATAGTCCCAAAAGCGGACTTTCGTCAGTCCCATACCGAAGTTCAGGGGCGCGAAGGGCACAAACATCAGCCTGAGCAGAAGGACGGCGTTGAAGCCATTTCGTTCGATCAGGTCGTCATATTTCCTCAGCCTGCCTCCGATAAGGGAAGAGACATAATCCCTGCCCAGTGTGTGGGCGACCAGAAAGCAGATCGCCGCGCCCGCAAGGCAGCCCGGCCACACCCAGGCAAAGCCCCGGAAAGGCCCGAATATGGCCGCGCCTATCCCGACGAAAACCACCCCAGGGACGAAAAGACACGTACCTCCCGCGCAGGAGATCGCAAGAAGGACCGCACCCATCAGACCGGCTTCGCTTATAATCCTCTGGAATTGCTCGGGTTTGAGGTGTGATCTTAGAGATGAAAACTCCACGAGGCCAATCGAAATCGCCGCGAAGGCCAGCAGGGCGAACGCTTTGATAAGTGTCCCGCGCCGGGCGTTTCTCATTATTTTACCGGGTTCTTTCATTCCAATCGCCATTTTAGGGAACGCCGATCGATTGTGATTACTTTTATTTAAGACACTCAAGCACTCAAGGGTAATTTTGCAGAGCTAAATCCCTTAAAGTCTTTGGTTGAAGGTTCCGATTCTACTTCTGGAAATCACAATCACAGGTGTCCTTTTTTGCAACCAGCCACAGGGGACTTGCAGGTGGAGAACCAAGGAGTTCTGAAATTCATGGGAGCAGAGCAGTCCGCCATCCCGGCAGGCAGCTCCGAACCGGCCTCCGATAGGAAGGAGCAGTCCGGGGTAATATACGATATGCTGATCAAAAAAGGATATCTCGATGCACAAAAGCTGAACTATGCCAAAAGAGTTCATTCAAAGCTGACGGGAGACAAGACACTCACCCAGGTCTTGCAGGAGCTTAAATACGTCACCCCCGAACAGCTCCAGGACACACTGTCTGAAAGCAAGATCAATCTCAAGATCGGCGCGCTCCTCGTTGAACTAGGGCTCATCACGAGCACTGATCTTGAAACGGCGATTCGTCTGCAAAGGGAATCTGCTGTAAAGAAGACAATCGGTGAGGTGCTGGTCGAATGCGGCTTCATTGAAGAGCGGAGCCTGCTGGAGGTGCTTTCCTATCAGTTGGGGCTTCCATTTTATGAGCTGGGAATCTCCAGCCTGGACGCTCACCTGCTGAGAAAAGTCCCGGCCAACCGGTATTGTCTTCATCAATTCCTGCCGGTTCGCCGTGCAGATGGAAAAGTAACGGTCGCATTTGTCGATCCCATGAACCGCGAAAGCCTCGATGCGGCCGAAAAAGCTTTTGGCAACGTCAGACAGGTCCTCTGCTCGAAATCCGATTTCCGCGAAATAGTGAGAGTCATGGAGCGCGAAGCAACCCTCGCCAGTATTGAGCAGCCAGACGAGAAATCAGTAGTCGGAGCAGTGAACGCCCTCCTTGAGGAGGCTGTCAGGAGCAATGCCAGCGACATCCACATCGAGCCTATGCGAGACAGGGTCCGTGTGCGATTTCGCCTCGACGGTGTCCTGGTCCACCACAAGGACCTTCCCCTGCATATGGGGCCCCCCATGACAAGCCGGCTGAAGATCATGTCAAAGGCCGATATAGCTGAAAGGAGACGGCACCAGGGCGGCAGGATAGAGTTCGAGGACCCGCGGACCGGGACTTCCCTGGACCTCAGGGTCTCTTTCTATGTGACTGTGTGGGGCGAGAAAACCGTTCTGAGGCTTCTGGGAAGAAAAGGGCTGCTCTTGAGCCTGGGCGAAATCGGGATGTATCCGAAGATGCTCGAGAGGTTCAAATTCGACGCGCTGGATATTCCGAGCGGCGTTATCCTTGTAACGGGCCCGACAGGGGCCGGGAAGACGACCACCCTCTACAGTTCCATTAACTATCTCGAAAACGTGAATACCAGTATCATAACGGTTGAGGACCCGGTTGAGTACCTGATTGACGGGATAGCTCAATGCTCGATAGACCCCAAAATAAACCTGACCTTTGAGGAAAGCCTCAAGCACGTGGTCAGGCAAGACCCCGACATTATAGTAATCGGAGAGATACGCGACCGTTTTTCGGCGGAGACGTATATCCAGGCCTCTCTAACCGGACATAAGGTGCTCAGCACGTTCCATACCGAAGACAGCATCGGAGGTCTTATCCGCCTGTTGAACATGAACATAGAAGCGTTTCTGATCTCTTCAACAGTGATCTGCGTGGTCGCTCAAAGGCTTCTCAGGAAAATATGCCCCGGATGCGCAGAGAATTATATTCCTCAACCCGTGGATATCCGTCGACTCGGCTACACCGCAAACGACATAAAAGGAGTCAGTTTCAAAGCAGGGCGTGGGTGTTCCGAGTGCGGTTTCACCGGCTACAAGGGACGGATTGGCATATATGAACTGCTCGTTTTGAACGAACCGGTCAAGGACGCCGTTCTGAATAAGAAGACTGCCTACGATATAAGACGGATCAGCACGGAAACATCGGGTCTCATAACCCTTCTCGAGGATGGAATTGTGAAAGCCGCTAACGGAGTGACCACCATTCAGGAGATATTCAGGTCTCTTCCGCGTGTGGGCAAACCAAGGCCGGCCCTCGAACTCAAACGCCTTTTAGGCACAGAGCAATGATCATGCAGAAAAACACTATCTCGTTATTGGACATAGTGGAAGAATACGCGGCCTCAGAGACGCTGAACCTTCCGGTATTTCCCAAAGTGGCCCGGGAACTGCACAAGAAGATGGCCGACGAAAACAGTTCGGTCAATGACATCGCGGCAATAATAGCCAAGGACCAGGCCTTGGCCGGCCAGATGCTGAAGCTTGCCAATTCAGCATTTTTCGCGGGTTTGAACAGGGTCCGCACGATAAGAGAGTCAATCATGCGCCTTGGCGTCAACCAGGTGTGCAACTGCCTGGTTGCAGGCAGCCAGAAGAATTTCTACCTCTCGCATGATCCAGTCATAGGCCGGTACCTCCAGGTCCTCTGGAAACACGCGCTGGCAACCGCCAAAGGCTCGCAATGGCTGCTGCGCAAAACCGGATACCCGGAACTGGCGGATGAAGGTTTTCTTGCGGGCCTTTTCCACGATATCGGCAAGCTGCTTCTCCTCAGGGTTTTCGAAACGATAAGATTGGAAAATCAGGATATCACGCTCTCAGAGCCATTCATTCTTGAGATACTGGATACCATGCACGTCGAGCAGGGATACTCCCTGATGAACGAATGGAGTATTCCCGAGGTCTACTGCAACGTGGCAAAATGTCATCACGAGGAGGAGTTCGACAGCGGAGACACTCTGCTCATCGCCGTGCGCATAGTCGACCAGGTGTGCGCAAAGACAGGCCTAAGCCTCAGGCCCGACCCCGCACTCGTCACGGCGACCCTGCCGGAAGTCCATGCAATGTCTATCAAGGAAATCGTCCTGGCCGAACTCGAGGTAGTAGTCGAAGACGCGCTGGAGGCGGAATTATAATTCTTTTCAACAGCGCTTCCTGCTTCCCGCTGCTTGATTGGTTACTTTTCATTGGAGAAATACAAGTGTCCTGAATGGGGACAAACTCTGCGGCCTCTCTGCCTTATTGCTGTGGGGTGGTGTCCGGCTGGGTGGAACGGGGAGGTCTTTTGATATTTTGATAAAGCTGCATGTTCTGCAGCATCTTCCATGCTTCCTTTTCCTTTTCCTTTTCCTCCCTCGCCTGTTCGTCCATAGCCCGTTCCATGTCGGGATCGGTACCGTATATAATGCTGTCTTTCGTATCGATTCTATCGGCCATGAGCTGGCGAGGTGGACCGATCCGATTTTCCAGGGTCTTGGTTTTCGATAATGTCCCGGCCTCATCCGAATTGGAAGCTATGCCGGCCGTCCAGCCTGCAAGGACAAGGAGGCCGGAAATGAGGATGACAAACATAAACCCGATACCTTTCATTTCAGGCTCCATTGCTGCATAAGCTATATTCCGCACCGGGTTTTTTACAAATAGTCCCCGCGCCTCCATTTAAGCGATTCCATATACGCCGTAACCTTCAACTCTTCGGCCATGTCCCTTAGCTGATGATCTGCGGGAAGGCCGCTCATTTTGTCGTCCAGACCGGCGGTTTGCGCGTTGATCTGTTCGATCAGGGAGTTGATTTCCCTTGGAGACTTGTTTTCCTGGATCGCACTTATTAAAGAGTCGAACTGCGTGAGGGTGCTATCGAGCGCAGAAATCGCCTGAGACAACCCGGAAGTCTGCGCTGAAGCCGGGATCATGGACTGAATCCCCAAGGGACCGGCTACGCCCCCCAGCCCGCAAACGGCACTATCCGAAGCAACCTCTGCCTGCGATCCGGATATCTCGCTCTGTAGGAGCAGGGCGAAAGCATCATCGGAACTGACGCTCTTCTGCCCGGTTGACTGTTGACTCTCCTGAATCGCCTGCTGCTTAAGTGTTTCATCTATTCTCATAGGGCTTCATCCGACCTCCCGTCCGGAAAATTAATCAAATTCCCCGTCGAAATAATCTTAAGCAAATACTTTGCCAAAAGACGGAGCCTGGAGGGCGGAAATCGGAGGCCCATGTCGGATTCTTGGAAGCCATGAGAATTCCTCCTCCCCGTGCAAAATAATGCATGGCCATTTCTGACGTCACAGAAGATTATATCGCGCACCCTGACCGGTTGAGTGCAGTACATAAGCCTCCCTTACGAGGGAAAGATTTTCCGGCGGGTGGAATTTTATGCCGGTTTGGCTTCCAGGGGCATGCGGATTAGAGCTGAAGTTCCCTCATCCATTCTTTCAAGGAGAACAGTAAACCCGTAGGGCAGGAGGAGCTGCCTTGCCGCATACAATCCAAATCCCAGGTGAGGGCCTTTCGAAACGGCTTCACTGACGTTATTGGGCCATCTTGATTCGAACAGGTCGAAAAAAATATCAGGATTCTGCTCTTCTCCCAGCCCACAACCCGAATCGGTTATTCTGACCACTATCTGCCCCTCGTACATGCAGGTTTCAACGACCAGTTCCTTCCTGGGCGATTCTTTCATGGCTGTGACGGCGTTCCGGAAAAGGTGGAAGACGGCTGGAACGATGTCCCGGCCGAGGACTTTTATGTGGGGAAGGTTTTTGGCCAGGCGCAGCTCCGATTTAACCTGGTGTTTGAAAAACAGATCTGACCGGAAAACCTTCATCATCCTTTTCAGAAGAGCATTAATGTCTATTTCGGTCCCGTACCGCTCGATTTCATGAAGCTGCATGAATTCGCGCAAATCAGCGGCCAGGTTGGATATCTGTTCGCGCATCTGCGCCAGCCGCTTTTGCTGCTTGCCCAGAAGCTCGGACCATTTTTCGTTTTCGCCGGAATTGATCCTGAATATACGATCCTGAAGCTCCATACCCGATGTCAGCATCTCTGTC
>JBEKXG010000026.1:0-17217 GCA_049512295.1 Syntrophobacteraceae bacterium | reverse complement strand
GAACTGTTGTGCGGCGCCCAGGCCCTGGACCTTTTCACAAATCTCAAACCGGGGGCGGGGACCCTGGCTGCCTACAGAGTTATTCGCAATGCGGTTTCGCACCTGGACAAAGACCGCATCCTCTCTTACGACATTGACACGATAGTGAGCCTCATGAAGAGCGGATCTTTGCTAAAAGCGGTGGAAGCTGAAGTGGGAGAGCTGGTTTAGTGCCCAACATTTCATTGACATTCCGGAGTGATTGAATAGATTGGGGGGTGAGTTGCGGTGAATCCCGAGGGCAAAATCCAAATGCGTGCATAGTCCACACTCAGCGAGTTGTGGATCACTCTTCCGTTTACGCATTACCAAGAGTAAAATATTTAGAAAGGGAAAACCATGAGAAGGAATCGTTCGATCACATCGGCCCTGGTCCCCTGCATATTTGCACTCGTGTTCATTTCTCTTTCATGCTGCCCCGCAACAACCGAGGCTCAGCACGACTGGGGCGCGCAATCGGCCAAGCCGGCCGCCAAGACCCCGGCGTACACTCCGCCGCCCGACCTTATGATCTACTTCAGAACCGGACCCAAGGAGAAATCAGTCAATGTTGCGGCCACCAATATCAACGTCCCCGGACTTCCTTCTAATCTCAATTATTTTAAACAAACCGATGAGATGCTGGAGGACGTTGGTTATGTGCTGCCCGACAACCCGGCCCGCGCTGCCGTCCAGGTCCGTGTGAACGTCAAATACACTCAGGTGGACAACAGCCAGAAAGTTGCCAATGAGGTTGGAGGCAAAGCTATAGCCGGAGCTGTCCTGGGTGCGCTGACCGGACTCGCAGCAGGTGGTGGAGGACAAGGGGCCGCTGAAGGAGCAACCGGGGGAGCGGCGTATGGAGTGGCCAGCGGAGCCGCCGCCCCACCGGTGCTCAAGTACCTGACGTTCGAATTTGAAATCTCGAGCAAGGCCGGCGGCACGCAGGTCGGCCAGATCACCAAAGACATCACCGAGCCCACCATGGGAGTGGAAGAATTCATCGACGCCGTCATTGCCGACTACCTCGAGGCCGCTTTTCCCAAGAAGCGGCACTAAGGAAAAGTTTCTGGGCTCAAGAGCTTTGGGCGGCTTCAACTTTAAGCCTAAACTCTTGAACATGGTCACTCAGTTATGAGTCAACCAGACAAAGAATAGTATGCTTGACATTTTTTAGAATCTTGTTTGCATTACTCCCGATAAGAAACGGCTTTTGCTCTTTGAAGCTTTTCTTGCCAATTAAGACAAATTGATATTGGTTACGATCAATCTCATCAAGCATGTCTCTGGCAAGGTCTGTTTTTGTATGCACAATTTGTGTTCGAACCTTTTCGTGAGGCACGTTACCTCCGATCAGTGCGTAACGCGCTTCGGACAGAAATTTTTCAACCTCCCGCAGAGTTCCGTTGCGCCACTCATTAAGCTCGCGATTTATGTTCTTTTCCTCATCGTCACTGAGAATTCGTCCATGGTCCCAAAATCGAGGCGGAAGCTTGGGCATGAAATGAAGCAGTGTGTAACTGAGGTTTGGGATCGGAGCAAAGAATTCAGCAGCGTAATAGGTCAAGGCGCGTGAGTCCGGAGACCCCTCCATCGGAATGAGAATTTTCCGTGTCTGATGCACCGGGGTATCGATTACCCATACTGTTCGCAATGTGCTGTACTGGGATAACCGGCTCGACGTACTTCCGATAAGCAGATTCTTCTTCGGGGTTCTACCGCGTCTGCCGCAGACTACGGTCTGAATTTTTGAAGCGGCAGCTTCATCCAAAATATCACACGATGGAGCAACGCTATCCATTTTGAGCTTCATCGCTATCCTGTCGGCAGGAAAGCCTGTTTCTAAAAGGACACTACGCGATGCTTCCAGAACGGTTTTCCCGGCTCTTTCAAAGTAGCCTTCCGTACTGCCGGGAGCAATCATTTCACCCGGATAAAGTGCCAGTAACTCAGGCACGCAATGATAGAGCAGCACCTGACAGCCATCTAAATTCTTGAGGAGGTCACCAGCTATCCTGAGCGCCTGATTGCACTTCTCCGAGCCATCCACTGCGAAAAGTATCTTTCTTTCCATTGTAAACCTTCTTTGTAAGGATTCCGTCCTCTCTCGCGCCATCCATTTGTATTATTCGCAGTAAACAGGCGGTCCCAACTCTTGAAAGGAAAAACCTGTGAAAACATGATGCCCGTTGTAGTCTAAGACCCGCAGATCATTGCTCTTGTATAGGTCTTGCATGATCAATGTGAACTGGTCCTTATATTTCTCTTTAACCTTTTCGATGGAGAGTTCATAGGCAATGTACTTTTTGATTCCCTTGACGGACAATTTCTGCACGAAACTGGGATCGTCAAAGGATTTATAACTCGTAAGGATAAGTATTGGGCCGGTCCCTGTAAAAATAATACCTGCTTTCACGGTTGACTCCTTTCCAGATCGGTTGTTAAAATATAAGTGCACTCAAGCTGTTCATCTAAGACGTTTGCAAAAGCAGGCCTTTCACAAATACCAATCGATCAGGAATTAATGGGCAGGAGATCTCGAAAGAGAACTTGAACGGGAGTCTTGGACTGAAACGGAAGCTGCTCACCAGTACCGGAATTTTAACTGACGTAAGGAAAAGTGAAACGCCACTATATATATGCAGATTTAAAGTTAACCGCGTTACATCAGGAAGTCAACGTGAAATTTGGATAAAGTTAATCATTTCACAATAGCAGGCCGACGAACGTTTCGTTTCACCGGATTGCGCCAAAAGAGAAAGTCCTTTATAACTGTCAGGTAGGCGCCGACATTGAGCAGCTGCGTCGCCATGGTATGCCGGAGTTCGTGGCATCTGACTCTCAAGCCTGATTGCCTGGGGTAGAGTTAAAGCCTTTTCCGGATGCCACGAACCGAGATAGGCCTGCCCTTAAGGGCTCCCTTGTACACCTGAAAATAGCTTTTGTCCTGACGGTCTGCTTTACACGGAGATAGTCCATAACGGCGCTGTGTGCGTCAGTACTCATGTAGACCATCCGGTCCTTTGCCCCTTTTCCGCTCCTAACTATTATAGTTCCTATCTGAAGATCCAGTTCATCGAGTTTCAGGCCGGACGCAACGCGATGGTGGCGCATCTGTCCCTGTGAGGCTATAATGACCCCGAGATGAGATGCGAGTCCAGCCTACTTCTACTTGCCGTCCAGCCGCCCAGCCCATTGCCATTGCTCAGGCAGAGGCTGTGGCCCCGGCTTTATGCCGGCTATATCCGGGTCTTCATTACTGTTGATCGGCTCACGTTCCGCCTTCGCCCTCCTGGCTTCCAGGCGGCGAGCTTCCTTATCCTTTTGTTTCTGTTGCTTCTCTTTCTCCCTTTCCCGTTTCTGAAAGGTGGCTTTCGATCTTTGAGCCATTATTCAACTCCACAGAATCAGGTTTGTCGCGAAATGGTCTAAAAAGTGCGAATTGTGTCCATCCGGATTCGCTTAAATACGTCAAAAAGCAGGATGAGACACCGGCAGTTTCCGCTTCGGATTCCCTTTAATACGCCGAAAAAAGACATTTTACGTCCCCGGATCAGGTCCGGGGGCGGAAAACCTAAAACACCCTTTCCGGACGGAAACCTGCCGGCACTAATATCTGGGCCCACGCTGTGGTCGTTTTGCAGGGGGCTTTGCTTGACTCAGCTTTATGAGCTGGTCTTTTAACCGGGTCCCGTTCAGGGCTTTCATAGCTTTGTCCGCTTCCGAATTGTTTAACATTTCCACGAATCCAAACCCTTTTGACTGTCCGGATGACCTCTCCTTTATAATGTTCACAGCAGATACTTCTCCAAAACCGGAGAAAATGGCTCTTAAATCATCTTCAGTGACATTGAAGGATAAATTGCCGACATGAATATTCATATTCGCTCTCCTCTGTTTTCGTTTTAAGCTGCAGAATTCCGGTAATCTGCCGAGGCACTTGCAAAACTACTGCGGGCGCCTCGCGGAGCGCGGAGTTCTACGGCTCTGCAGCTTTCTCGATGCTCCGCGAGGTTTCCTTTTAAAAGACAAAAGCCGGAGATTTACTCCGGCTCTTTCTTCCATCGTAGAATAGACGAAAATTTCTCTAATGAGGCTAAAGCTTTCTCACTTGAGTCGCCTGGGGACCTTTCGCGCCCTTTTCCTCGACAAAGCTCACCAGATCGCCTTCGCTCAGGGACTTAAAACCACTGCCTTCAATAGCCGAGAAATGAACAAATAAGTCACTCCCGCCGTCTCTTTCAATAAATCCAAAACCCTTGCCCTCGTTGAACCACTTTACTCGACCTTCCGCCATCTTTGATCCTTTTCTTGTTATTGAATTTTGCCGCCCGCTTCGGAGCTACTTAAGAATCGTTCTAATCAGGCGAAAGACCGACTCCCGAGATAACTCAAGTTAACAGGACCGCTCGTGCATATTTACATATCATAGCCCCTCTTCGCGAAAAAGCAAGCCAATGGCGCACTTTTTTTCTTTCAGTTGGGGTCCATCGTTTAAACGCCCGCCGGTTCCAGAATTTCCCAGCCCTGGATTATGGCGTCCCCAACCGGATCCTCTACCCCGTTGGCTTTTCTCTGCTTAGCATTCGGTTCAGCCAGCTTGAACATCTTAATGATGTTAACGAGCAGCTTAATAAGAAATTGCGCCGATTCCATCCTTTGGCGGTTCGCCAAAGACTTGGGTTTATCCAACTGCTCTTGAAGAGCTGCTTTACCTGCTTTGTCAATTTCAGATACAGCTACTTTCTTAAGTCCGAAAATGGAATCCACTGCTTCGTAATCGCTTGGACTTGATAAATGTTCGATTGCAAACCTCAAAATTCTACTTCTAGCAGACCGGCCGGATTTGTCGTAGGATTCCGATACTCTGACCAGGTATGGAATTGCGAAATGGATACAATAAGTTGTAACGTCCATTTCCGGAGATTGAGAGTAATTCTTCAGTTCATCAAAAAAGTATCCGGTGGAACGCAAATCTTTCACCAACGCATGCGGAATCTCCATAACAAATCCCCCCATGTATGCTGTTTATCTTACATCAGTCGTGAGATCTAATTCACCCTGGAAGTAGCTGGACTTGCGAATATGTCATCTTCCGGCAGCCTCCCGAATACCCAGGCACCACGCAGGCCCGGTTATGCGCCGCCTTGAGACCGGGATGAACCCTGTCCGGCGCCCAGAGCATGTTGATGCTATTTTGGAAGTTTGATGGAGGTCAGCCGCTCCCATACTTTAGCAAGCTGGTTCTCCAGATCAACTAAATACATGTCCCCCGAGATCTCCACCACGATCCCGACCCCATTTGGTATCTGCACTCTATCGTTGAGCTTGGGTCTCCAAACCGCAATGGATCTCTTAGTGGTTGGAGGCAATGCGCCTGCCTGCCTGACGGGTTTGCGAAATGAATTGAATCCACCCCGAGGGGAACTTATCATTATTTTGCTGCTTTCTAGCTTTTGGCCGATAACCTGGCTTGAATCGCAGTGCGGTTTCTGATCGTTACAGAGCCGGAAACAGCCCTTGGGGGGCTATCTGAAGCGCCTTACCGATCCCCACGCTCTCGATCGATTCCGCAGGGACCTTATTCCGGGCACACCGGGACTAGTTTTTCTCATATTTTCTATTATCACCTGAAGGAGCCTGATTGTCAATGGGTGGGGGGCGGCCTGCATGCACGCGAAACATCTCCATTTTTGCGTCGGAGAACGCGGGTTGGCAGATTCCTGATGAAACTTGCACGGCGTTGACTTTCACCCCGCTGCGCTCCGAGATTGCCTTGCCGCTTGCCGCTTGCAATTACCAGTTATTCAGCGTATCATCGCTCCGACACGCCGGATTATTAAACATCCTGCTGTGAACTACATATCAAACGATGCTCTTTTACTATATGGCGCTATAGATTATCCATAAAATATTCCAAGAGCGGATACCCGGACGCAGGCTATCACACTGTCCTGTTCTTTAAGGCTGTGCCTGTCAGGATCGGTGCTAATTTTTCGGTCGTAGTGGCGGTGGTAAGTCCCGATTCCACTTACCCCTACGTCATAGCTTTGCGGATGACACATTCAAGGTACGACGACCGTACCAACGCTATCCCGGGGAAAAACTACATATCGGCCGACGGCAATAAGCAGTTATATCCGATTGAGGCCCCTGGCTCTTCAGCAGGGGCCGTCAAGGCATGCGTGAAGGCTTTCGAGAGCCGATCCACCATGTGGATCGTGCGCCCATGATGCGGACGGGCTGTGGCGGCCGCGGCGGCGTCAGCCGCATACACGTCCGAACGGGTCTGTTGGGGGATCAGGAGTTGGATCGTAGTCCACCCGGTCCAAAATCGCACTTAATTACCCGGTCTGATGCTTGAGCGTTTCTGGCTGTGAAAGGTATGAGCGATGAGAAAGAGAGTTCTGATTACGATTATCGCCTGCTTGTTATTGGCGCTCGTATCGAGCGCATGGGCGGATGTAACCGTGAATGAAGAAGGAGTGAGGGTCTCGGAAAAACAGCGAGTAGCCGGTGGGCCAAAAGGGTGGACGGCAACCCACCAGCATCGCATCCTCAAGGGCGGGATTACCCCCGGGGATATTCGACCGGAATATATAACCGACTCGGGTTACGGGCCTGCCCGGATCCAAGATGCATATGGATTTAGCAGTCTTCAAGCTGATGGAACGGGACAGAGGGTCGCCATTGTCGTTGCTTATGGAAGCCCGACCTTAAACGATGATTTGACGGCGTTTTGTAACTTTTATGGTTTGTCGCCGCCCGCAACTTTTTTGAATGTCTATTACCCGGGCGGGGAGCCTGCCGGTTACGATTCCGGATGGGCCTTCGAAACCAGCATGGATGTTGAATGGGTGCATGCGTTGGCGCCCGGCGCAACAATCGACCTCGTGATCGCGCCGTCCAACCTCTTCTCGGACCTGTTCTACGCTGTCCAATATGCGTCACAAGCCCTTCATGCTCAAGTCGTCAGCATGAGTTGGGGCGGCTCTGAGTTTTCTTCTGAAGCCAAATACGACTGGGTATTCCAGAACACCGGAACTGTATTCATTGCATCGACTGGGGACTCGGGGTCCGGGGTCGAGTACCCTGCCGCCTCCCCGTTCGTAGTGGCTGCCGGCGGCACATCACTTTATCTTCAGCCTGCAACCGGGGTCCTCAAGTTCCCTGAAGTGGCATGGGAAGAATCCGGAGGCGGCGCCAGCAAATTTGAGGCTAAGCCCCGTTACCAGGCTAAGTTTGGCATTTCCGCCTCCTCCAACCGCTGCATCCCTGATGTGGCTTTTGACAGTGACCCATATACTGGCGTCTGGGTATATGACAGCAATTATGATCCTTCTGTCGGGCCCTGGTGGATAGCCGGCGGCACCAGTCTATCGGCGCAATGCTGGGCGGCGATCGTAGCCCTTGCCGACCAGGGTCGCCAAACCCCTTTGACCGATGGCCACCAGGCCCTCTACACCCTGGCCGGATCCAGCCACAGGTATAATGCCAATGGCTATTATCGGGACATTACCTGGGGATATAATGGGAATTTTGCCGCGGCGAAAGGTTACGATTTTATTACCGGCCTTGGCTCTCCAATGGTAGGCGGTCTTATCCCGGCTCTGGCAGCAGTCAATCAGTAAAACCGCCATGACGCCCCAGCGTCATGAGCGGTTCGATACTTTGGGATGAAGGAGCTAAATGATGAGGACGACAGTCTTGATTGCTATTGTCACCGGTTTGTTCCTGGTGAGCGCATCCAGCTTATGGGCGGGACATCTGCCCGGCGCCCCCGAGGGGTGGGCGGCAACCCCGAAGCTGCACATCAAAGGCCAGTGTGCCGTCAAGAATTTCCGGCCGAATTATATATCCGGTTATGGTTACAGTCCCTCCCGGATTAAAGCTGCTTATGGGATCAGCGGCAACGGCGCCGGACAAACGATCGCCATCGTCGACGCTTATGGAAGTGAGACTATAAAAGAGGATCTGGCGACGTTCTGCCAGGCATACGGATTGCCGCAGGCAACGTTGACTGTCTACCTCCCGGGCGGGCCGCTTGCCAGTTCCGATGCCAACTGGGCTATGGAGACTTCTCTTGATGTTGAATGGGTGCATGCGCTCGCGCCTCTCGCGACAATCGCGCTCGTGATCGCGCCCACCGACAGCGCTTCGGACCTGCTCAACGCTGTCCAGTTCGCGGCCCAAAACGTGGGCGCCCATGTCGTCAGTATGAGCTGGGGCGGCCCTGAGTTTGACGACGAAACCAGCTTCGACAGCTATCTCCAAAACGCCGGAACGGTATACATTGCAGCTAGCGGGGACTCCGGGTCAGGGGTCCAGTACCCGGCAGCCTCTCCGAATGTAGTGGCTGCGGGTGGCACGGCCCTTTACCTTAAACCAGGGACCGGAACGCTCAAGTTCCCTGAAGTGGCATGGGAGGGGTCCAGCGGCGGGTTCAGCCAATACGAGGCCATGCCCGCTTACCAGAAAAGCCTCAGTATTTCAAACCCCGACGGTCGCCGCTGCGTGCCGGATGTGGCTTTTGTAGGCGACCCAAATACCGGCGTGTTTGTATATGACAGCAATTATGATCCTTATGCCACGGGCTGGTGGGTTTTGGGCGGCACAAGCGTATCGGCGCAAAGCTGGGCCGCGCTCATAGCTCTTGCCAATCAGCTCAGGGCCGCTGCCGGGCTTCCACCTTTAACGGACGGCCACCAGGCGCTCTACAGCCTGGCCTCATCTGCGGCCAAATACCAGAAATGTTATCGTGACATCACAATGGGATATAATGGAGACTTTCAGGCCTTGACAGGTTATGATCTTATTACAGGCCTTGGCAGTCCTAAAGCAGGCGGGCTTATCCCGGCTTTAGAGATTACTCCATAGACGGATGGCGGAGGTCCGATTTCCGTCTTCCGAGTGGGGAGTTATGAGCCAAGATTGACGCAGTGATGAGGGGACACGGCGGCCAAATGCAGGCGATCTCCGCGCATCACCCCTTCTCGCCCTCAGCGCGTCTCCCCTCCGCTCTTTTTTTGCAGCCAGGCGCAAAAATCCACTATGGTTTTTGCACGGCTCTCCCCCTGGAGCAGCCCGCGGCACAACTCGAATAGCTCTTTATGGACCGCAACCGATTCCTCTTTTTCGCCGGCCGATTTGAAGTATTCCTGGACAAGGGCGCCGGCCTTCAGGCTAGCTGAGCCGAATATCCTCTCCCTGGGGTCCTTAGGTTTCTCGAAGGGGTCCCAGTTTTCGTATCCGATCTTGAGGATTCGCTCCTGACCGCGTTTCGCCATCCCGTCGAAAATGGCTTTCTTTCTGAATTCGTACTCTTCTCTATCACTCATTTCACACCTCGAGTGATGGATGAAGGGTTACGAGTGACGGTTTTTCCGATTCGCCCATTCACCCATGCACCAATTTACCTACCAAAAGAGTTTCAGCCTTATTTTCTTGAATTCCTTCGCAGAAAAAAGTATCCGGAAATTGTCAAGCCCGGTTGCGTTCGCGAGCCTGCGCGCAATGGACTCGCATTCCTCGGGGCTGCGTCCGTGGATCATGGCGTAAAGATTATATGGCCACTCAGGATAGGCGGGCCTGTTGTAGCAATGGCTGACCTCGGGGTACGAGGCCAGGATGGCGCCGATTCTGTCGATCCTGTCCCGGGGACAGTCCCAGACTACCATTCCATTGGCGCGAAACCCCACCTGGCGATGGTTGAGTATGGCGGCGAACCGCCGAATAGTGCCGTGGCGCATCCAGTCACAAATGGTTGTGAGCAGGTCGGACTCCCGCATTTTCAGTGAATCGGCCCATACATCGAAAGGTCTTTGAACAAGAGGCAAGTCCTCCTGGATGCATTTGACGATTCGTATATTTGCGGAGGTGGGCCTGAAGCTCGTGTCCGATTCCGTGGGCGGCAGCTCCGCTTTTTCTTCCGGGTGGTCCCAGTCCCCCTCTTCCAAAACGTCTAACACCACGGCCAGCTTATATTTTTTGACGGCAGGCAGAACCAGTGCAGGCAAGTTGCCCGCTATGGCGGAAAGTTCGGAAACGACCGCTTCCAAGCTCTGTCCGGGAGGCACCGCGATAGTAAACCACATGTTGAAGTTGCCCGGACGCAGGTAATTGTGGCTTACTCCAGGGTATGCGTTGACGATTTGGGCGGCGCGCTCCAGCGTCTCCTGCGGTACGGCCATCGCCACAAGGCTGCTCCGGTACCCGAGCGCCCCCGTATTGAAGATAGCGCTGATCTGGCGGATAGCCTTACTCTGTTTCAACATTCCGATTCGTTTACGTACTTCTTCCTCGGAGATTTCCATCCCTTCGGACAGAACTCGATAAGGGTCCGAGACTATCGGAAATGAGCGTTGGACCCGGTCAAGAAGAACCCGGCTCTTTGAATCCAAGGCAATGCTCCAAGAAGCGTAGTTGAAGCGGTGAGAAGGTGTTTCCGGGTGGACACCAGGTTAGACCGATTCACCTATACCGATTCACGCATGCTTTTATATACCCCGGCATCTTCCAAGACAAGCAATGCTTTGCTATTATTCGGTTTTCCTGAATATTCACTTGCTTGAGAAGATTTTGTCCTAACACTCATGAACAGCGGTAATTATATAAAATAAGGTATGGATAACAAAAAGCCAGGGCGCTCGATTCCATCGATAGAATGCTTTATAAGCACAGGCTCGAAATTGGTCCCGCTGGACGCTGGATGCGAAGGGCTTACTTTACCCGGCGCAGGATTACCCGGCGAGCCGTGGGCGGGCGCCGCGCCCGTAACATACGGCCAATACCTGGGGTCGGTTGCCCTCTTTTTGAGCACAAGCTCTCACAGGGCCTTGAGGCGCCTTCTCAGACAACCAGGCCGGCCCAGCGGCAGGGCACCAGCCAGGGTTTCGACCGCCCGCGAGGCGGGTGCCTCCGCCTGCCCCGGACCCCGATCTTGGGCGCCAGGCCTCGAAGCGGCATCTGGAATCGAACTCATCAGCGAAAAACACGGCGCGCTCTACAGCGTTTCGCGCCTTCGGGTTCGATTCGCCGATGATGTCCGCTCTTTTGCCGTAAATTGCGCTTTCTCGCCCGAGCAGCAGGCATTCCTCCAGGCTGAAGTAAAGCTGCTTGCCCGCCTTAACGCCAGGTTCGGGCTTCCCTGGCTCCCGCTTCCCTTTATTTCGGCAAAAACTCCCCTGCTGGGACGCTTGGCCGGCGCACACTTCATGCTCTTCATCGCCGAATGGTTCGAAAATCATCACGAATTCCACCTGTCCCTGGACGCCTCGGGTGCGCCTGCTGTAAGTGTCTGGAAGCAAAGCGGAACTCCGCATTTTTTGAGCACCCGAAAAACCACGGAACTTTACCGGCAGGCTTCCGTAATCCTTACTTCTTGTCTCGATACCCGGTCCTTTTCTCAGGTATACCCCTGGCACCATGCGGCGGGTGATTTCGTCGTGGACGATAGCCAAAATCCCCCGAGCCTCAGGCTGATAACCGTTCGAGGCTACCGGCCGCTGCTTGCGCGAAAATCCGATTCCAGGGACAAGATGTTGGGCTCTCTGCATTTTTTTGTGAATCTGGGCATAAGGATGAGAATCGACAGGCTGGATGGGACCGGTGAGTTGGCCTGGGCGGGACACCAGTGTCTTCCCGGGGTTATTCGCGGATTTGTGGATGCATGGGAAGACAAGTCACTGAAGAATAAGGATTTGCCGAAAGCTCGCGAGATTTTTTCCCTGTTTCTGGATTTTTCACCGGAAGAGAGGCTGGCGTTTGCCCAAATCGCAGCCGAAGAAGGGCGGGTTGAAGCCGGTGAGGGCGATTTTTTGCTTTCGCAGCTTCCCGGGCATGTAATCGAGCTTTCAGAGGCTTTGAAAAGTTTTTAGTTTTAAGTCTTTGGTTTTAAGACTAATGTTAATCTGGACGGAAACAAAGACTAAATTATAAGTCGTTAGGTCCAAGCCAATTGAAACTTAAACCTTCCAAAGGCTAAACGGAATGGTCGATCTGCCTCCCATCGATTATTCGGCGCTGGACAGGCCGGAGATCGCAGCCCGTATTTTCTATCCCAGGCCTGAATTGCGATCGTTCGCAAATACCCCTGCAAAAGACCTCTACATTCCGGTTGGGGACCAGGTCTTGATAGGCGCCCGTTTCCACCTTGCAGTCAAGGAGGCGCCAAATATCCTTTTTTTCCACGGAAACGGCGAAATCGTGTCCGACTATGACGATCTTGGACCCGTTTACAACCGCATGGGCATAAATTTTCTGCCCGTGGACTACCGCGGGTATGGCCGTTCGGGAGGAGAGCCGACGGTTGGTTCGATGATGCGCGACTGCCACACGATTTACGATTTCACCAGGAAATGGCTGAGCGATAACGGCTACACGGGACCGTTCATCGTCATGGGCAGGTCTCTTGGGAGCGCCTCGGCCCTGGAACTCGCCTCCGGGCATGAAGATAAAATAGACGGGCTGATAATCGAGAGCGGGTTCGCGTTGGCCGAACCGCTCTTGAGGCTGCTGGGAGTCGATCTGCGCAATTTGGGTTTCATTGAAAGCAAGGGCTTCCGAAATCTCGACAAGATAAAACAATTCCGAAAGCCCGTGTTGATCATTCACGCCGAGTTCGACCACATAATTCCCTATTCCGACGCCCTGCAATTCTACAAGGAGTCCCCATCGGCCGACAAGACGCTCGAAAAGATCCCCGGGGCAAATCACAATGACATTTTCTCCAGGGGCCTGATGGAATACATGTCGGCAATCAAATCCTTCTCGGGACGTTTATGAATAGACATTCCCACAAGACCGGTCAATCGGAAAAGACCAAGTTTGGCATCTTGTTTCTTGCGTGTACGTTGCTGGCGGGTTTTTGCCACCCGGACGGGGTTGCTCAGGCCGCCCTCACCGACGAAATAGAGGTCTACGACGCCGGGATTAACGAAAATGATTTCGTGCCGCTCGACCGGCAGGACCAGACACTGTTTGCCGTGGTCGATTACAAGAAAGAGCCGAACAGCGTCGAGTTTGGCGCAGCCCATAGCTTTACCGACGGCGGCGAGGGCCTGGTCTTTAAGCTAATTCTGGCGCACAATTTCTAAAATTTTTCCAGAAGAGCCGCAAAAAGACGAACTCCCACATCCAGGACCGTCTCGTCGAGGTCGAACCAGGGCGAATGAAGACCATGGGAGTACTCAGTTCCGGGTTTTCGGCACCCAAGGCGTATCAGGACTGCGGGCCACCTTTGCGCGAAGCAGGCAAAATCCTCGGCCCCCATCCTGGGTTGTTCGATGCGCACGTTTTCCGGCCCCAGAAGGTCTGAGGCCAGCCGGAACGCATAGCCGGCCAGCCCGGCATCGTTTGAAAGCGCCGGGGTCCCATCGAGCAGCCGGAGTTCGCACGTGACCCCGTGCGCTCTTTCCAGCCCCACGGCGAGTTGCTCCAGTCTCTTTAGAACCGCCTGCCGCACTTCAGGGCGAAGAGTCCTGATTGTTCCTTCCAGAAACGCCTCTTCAGGTATAATGTTGCGGGCGGAGCCCGCGTGAAATTTTGCGACGGTAACGACTGCGCTGTCCAGCGGAGAAACCACGCGGCTTGCGATAGTCTGGATCTGCGTGACCAGGTGAGCGCCGGCCACAATCGGGTCGATGCACAGATGAGGGTGTGCTCCGTGGCCTCCTTTTCCGGTGATCCGGATCACAAAATTGTCAGAGGCGGCGTTGGAGATTTCACCGGTGACCCCGATTTGCCCGGAGGTCAATTCAGGATGCATATGAGCGGCGAAAATGGCTTCGAGCGCTTCGGCGCCGAAAGTCCCGGACTCGAGCATGGCCCTGGCGCCTGCGCCGCTTTCCTCAGCGGGTTGGAAGATCAGGATGATCTTTCCCGCTCCCCTTTGCGCCCACCGATTCTCTACGAGCAGCCGGGCCGTGCCAAGGGCGATTGCCATGTGGGCGTCGTGGCCGCACGCGTGCATTATTCCCGGACGCCTGGATCGATACGGCACGTCCGTTTTCTCCTGGAGAGGAAGCGCGTCCATATCGGTCCGAAGACCCAGCGCCGGCCCTGGTCTTTGGGCTCTGATTTCGGCAACTGTCCCGGTCCCTCCAATACCGCTCCGGAAAGGGATTCCGAGTTCGCCGAGGACCTCGGCGATCTTTTCGGCCGTTTTTTCTTCCTTGCAGGCGAGTTCGGGATACTGGTGGAAATGGCGCCTAAGCTCCACCAGCCAGTCGTGAAACGGCAAAAGCAAGCCAGCACCTCGCAGAGCGTGGAGCATTTTATCCGTGGTTAACCCCTTCACCGAGACCTCAAGACGGTAAAAAAACCCGCCTCCGGGCGGGAAGCGGGTCTTCTGAGCATCTATGGTGCAGGGTGGGCGCAGATTCATCGTGCCCGCCCTTGCGGCTCTCGATTTATGTAGGAATGTTGCCGTGCTTCTTGGGCGGAAGCGCCTGCCGCTTGTTGGCGATCAGCCGGAAAACCTCGATCAGGCGCGCCCTGGTCTCTGAGGGCATTATCACGCCGTCGATATAGCCTCGGGAGGCCGCGATATAGGGGTTATAGAGCGCCTTGGAGTAGTTGTCGATCACCTCCTGGCGCTTGGCTACCGGATCGGCGGCTTCGCTGATCTCGCGGCGGAAAATGACGTTTGCCGCGCCCTGGGCGCCCATGACCGCGATTTCGGCTGTTGGCCACGCGAACGAGAAATCCGCCCGCAGGTCGCTCGAACACATTGCCAGATACGATCCGCCGTAATCCTTGCGGGTGGTCAGGGTGATTTTGGGAACGGTGGCTTCCGAGTAGCACCAGAGCAGCTTTGCGCCGTGGCGAATGATGCCGCCCCATTCCTGCTGCCTGCCGGGCAGATAACCGGGAACATCGGCTATGGTCAGCATCGGGATATTGAAGCAATCGCATGTCCGGATGAAACGGGTCGCCTTGTCGGATGAGTCGATATCGAGGCATCCGGCCAGCACCTGGGGCTGGTTGGCTATGATGCCGATCGTCCTTCCGTCAAGCCGGGCGTAGCCAACGATCATATTCTGGGCGAAATACTTGTGCACTTCGAGGAATTCCCCGTTGTCAACGATTGAGCGTATCACGTCCTTCATATCGTATGCGCCCATCGAGGTTTCGGGAATTATGGTGTCGAGTTCCGGGCACGACCGGGTGGGATCATCCCCGGTATCGACGTGAGGAGGATCATCCATGTTGTTGTCCGGGAAATAGGAGAGCAGCGCCTTGATCTGGTCGATACAGTCGGCGTCGCTTTCGGCCGCGAACTGGGCCACTCCGCTCCTGGAGTTGTGGGTCATGGCCCCGCCAAGCTCTTCCTGGGTAATTATTTCGCCCAACACCGACTTGATGACGTCAGGACCGGTGATGAACATCAGCCCGGTCCCCTTGACCATGTAAACAAAGTCGGTCATGGCGGGCGAATAGACGGCCCCACCGGCGCATGGACCCATGATGGCCGAAATCTGGGGAACGCACCCCGAGGAGACTGCATTGCGGTAGAATATCTGCCCGTAGCCGGAGAGCGAATCGACGCCTTCCTGGATACGTGCGCCGCCCGAATCGCAGAAGCCTACGTTTGGCTTCCCCGCCCGAAGCGAGAGATCCTGCACCTTGCAGATTTTCTTGGCGTGCATTTCACCGAGGCTGCCTGCGCGGGACGTGAAATCCTGAGCAAACGCGAAAACCTCGCGTCCGTTTACGTTTCCGAAACCGGTGATGACTCCGTCCGCAGGCACATCAACTTTATCGATCCCAAAAAGAGTTCCCCGGTGTTTCATAAACATATCAAGCTCACGGAAGGTGCCGGGATCAAAGAAATAATTCAAACGATCACGGGCGGTCATCTTCCCGCGTTCAAGCTGCTGGGCCACAGCCTTGGCGCCACCCATTTCCCTGATCTTAGCTTCTTTCTCACGAAGTTCTTTGAGTTTGTCCGCAACTATTCCCATATCAGCTACTCCTCCATCTCAACTTTGAATAGAACGCAAGATTCGCCGCCACTTGACAACAACAGTCCGGCCATTCTAGCCGCTTACGGGGTTATGTCAAGGCCTTTCCCCGCCAGATCGTCCAAATATTCACATATTGGCCCGCAACAACTGCGCTATGCATTCCCGAGGATACTCACTCGACCCTCCAGGGCGCCTCCCTGTGCCTTGACACCGGTTTGCCATATTTTTCACTTTCTAAACCAAATTTGGATTTTTTGCCAATGTTTTTTCCGGCGATCTCAGGGGAAGACGCGAAGGGCACCAACGCAATTTAGCCAGGGTTTTAACAGACCTTACAGGATTTACAGGATCTCTCGCGAAAAAACTTAGACAGGATTAACAGGATTTACAGGATTACTCATGCCTTTTGCACGATACGTGCGATGCTTGCGTTTGACTTGGAGACTCGATGCCCTAAAGTTCAGGAGCAGTCCAAGTACGGCGTCCGCGATCAACATGTCGGCGACGAAATCGCCAGCCACTATACCATCGTAGACCACCTTAACGATCCTTTTCCTGTTAATCCGGTCAATCCTGTAAAAAAGATTCAGGCCCCATATGGAACATGGACCGGATTGATCCCTGAGTCGCGCGCCCTCTGCCACAGGATGCGGCTTTGCTGCCTGCGTTCTGTGTCGTCTCTCAGGATGAAATGGACAGCGGCTTCGAACGTGATCATAAATCCGAGATCGGCCGGGCAGTCACATATAACTACCTCAAAGCCGGCTAACTGGATCTCTCCGGGGGTGATCAGAACGGGTTCGGCGGGGAGCGTTCCCCCTGGGTTGTAAATCAGGTGGGGAATAAAGCTTGCCTGTGAAAATGTCCACAACAACTGGTCGATGAATTGCGCCGCGTGCATCGAATCGACCACGATCCGGACCCGCTTTTTCTCCATGTAAAACCGCTCTGTCCAGCGGCAGAGCAACTCTCTTTGCTCAGCCACCGAGGTCTCGACGAAATAGATGCTCATCTGAGACTTTCCGCAAAATGAGGATTCTGGGTAAGGCCGCCGGCGCTCTTGGCGCCGGCGGCCCTCAAGTTAACAGGTCCCGCGCTCTGCGCTTATTTCGTATGGCAGCCTTTAACGAAGCACGAAGAGTTCGACTTATAAGTAAGATTCTGCTTTGCACTCTTTCCACCTGTCAGAGCATGTTGGAACTGCCGGTCCCGGTCATCGTCAACCCATCTGGAA
>JBEKXG010000025.1:0-17233 GCA_049512295.1 Syntrophobacteraceae bacterium | reverse complement strand
GCGAGCAGAGATGAAACGGCATCACGCTTCGCCGTGAGCACATAGACTCTCGCCGCCTCTTTGCAATAGAAACCTATGGTCGTATCTTTCCTCGATCCTCCAGCCGCAATTGCCTCCTTCCACCTCAGTTCACCACCGTTTTCGGACTCGAAGCACTCAACATCAAAGCAGGTTTTCGCCCTTTCGATGAAGAGTTCAGGGTCCCATGCGCCCAGATTTCTCAAGAGCCGGTGAACAGGTAGAATGGTAAGCCCCGATTCGCTCATATCCGTAAGGTATACCATCACGGACTCGTAGGGGGCATGCGGATTGCCGGTCCCATAGCGCTCGCGGAAGATGTTCCTGTAGTTCAGCGCGGTTTCGTAGCGATGGTGGCCGTCGGCAATGAAGATGGGCTTGTCCGTCATGACGTCACGGACTTCATTCAGGATCATCCGCTCAGTTACAGGCCAGACCCTGTGAGTCATACCGGCTGAATCCGTGAATGACATCGCCGGGGCGCCGCACCTGCCCGAGGCAAGCGCGTTGTGGACCTTTTCTTCTGAATCCGGGTAGAGTGCGAAAACCGGGCTCAGGTTCGCGTTGCAGGCCAGCATGAGTGCCAGGCGCTCTTCTTTTATGGCCTGGAAAGTTTTCTCATGGGGGCGCACCCTTCCTGAGGAAAAATCTTCGAGCCGTAAAGCGCAGATGAAGCCCGTGCGGGTTTTTGCCGATCCGTGGCCATCCTTGTAATCCAGTTCGTAGCAGTAAATGGAGGGCTCAGGGTTGCGGACGAGAATACGCAGACGTTTCCACTGCTCGATCCAAGCTGCAGCGCGGGTATGGGGATTATCGTCACTGGTGTCCCCGGGGGTTGCCATTCCCAGTTCCAGCCGGATGAAATTATATGGACTTCGTTCGTGAAAATCCTTCTGCTCTTCGGCAGATATAACATCGTAGGGAGGAATGACCACTCGAGCAAGGTCGGGAATTATCTGCTGATTGTAGCGCAATCCCCTGAACGGGGCGATTTCAGCCATGAGCTTTGCGCGTCCTTTCTGCTCGCATGCATTTGAGTTGGAGCGTTCGTACCGAGGACATTTTTGCTAGCACAGGTTGGGTCGTTTTACAAACGGAAATCGGGAGAAGGAGGGCGGAGGAAAGGGTTTATGACGGAGTATGCCGGTACGGGATGAAGTTCGCATTTCTCGACCGTGTAAAGCCTTTATTATTGGCATGCGGTGCTTCATGACGCGGGAGAATCTTCGTAGTCTGCACGCATCCGGGGAAGGTCCTCCGCATGCCACAGCGTCCTGAGTAAGCTCCGCTCCCCGGGATCGAAATAGCTCAGGCGGTCGAGGCCTTCGCCTTCGCCAAGATAGCGGCCTCGAGCGTTCAGGGTCAGCCAGCCGCCGGCAACCTGCACGAGAGTCCGTATAAGATTGCCCTTTTGAGCATCCCAGATTCTGACTGTTTCGTCTATCCCGGCCGTGAGCACCGTCTTCCCATCCGGACAGAAGACGGCAGAGTAGACCGGGCCCTCATGCCCTCTCAAGGCGAGGACCTCTTGGCCGGTTTTCCCATCCCAGATGCGGGCGGTCCCGTCTCGTCCGGCCGTTAGCACCGTCTTCCCGTCCGGGGAGAAGACGGCGGATCTGACCCAGCCCTCATGCCCTCTTATGGCGAGAATCTCCCGGCCGGTTTTTCCGTCCCAGGTGCGGGCGGTCAAGTCTTCTCCGGCCGTGAGCACCGTCTTTCCGTCCGGGGAGAAGACGGCAGATAGGATCAGGCCCTCATGCCCTTTCAAGGCGAGAATCTCCCGGGCGTTTTTTCCGTCCCAGACGCGGGCAGTCCCGTCGCGTCCAGCCGTTAGCACCGTCTTTCCGTGCGGGGAGAAGACGGCAGAGTAGACCCCGCCCTCATGCCCTCTCAAGGCGAGAATCTCCCGGCCGGTTTTTCCATCCCAGATGCGAGCGGTTCCATCGCCTCCGGCCGTGAGCACCCGCCTTCCATCCGGGGAGAATATGGCAGAGTAGACCCAGTCCTCATGCCCCCTGAAGGCTAGGATTTCCCGGCCGGTTTTTTCATCCCAGATGCGAGCGGTTCCGTCGTCTCCGGCAGTAAGCAGCCGCTTTCCATCCGGGGAGAAGACGGCAGAGGTGACCCGGCCCTCATGCCCTCTCAAGGTTAGGATTTCCCTGCCGGTTCTTTCATCCCAGATGCGAGCAGTTCCGTCGTCTCCGGCCGTGAGCACCGTCTTCCCGTCCGGGGAGAAGACGGTAGAGCTGACCGGGCCCTCATGCCCTCTCAAAGCGAGAATCTCCCGGCCGGATTTTCCATCCCAGATTCTGGCGGTCCGGTCGTCTCCGGCCGTGAGCACGGTATTCCCGTCCGGGGAGAAGACGGCAGATCTGACCCAGCCCTCATGCCCTCTCAAGGCGAGGATCTCCCGGCCGGTTTTTCCGTCCCAGACGCGGGCGGTCTCGTCGAATCCGGCCGTGAGCACCGTCTTTCCGTCCGGGGAGAAGACGGCAGAGTAGACCAAGCCCTCATGCCCTCTTATGGCGAGAATCTCCCGGCCGGATTTTCCATCCCAGATGCGGGCGGTCCTGTCGGCTCCGGCCGTGAGCACCGTCTTCCCGTCCGAGGAGAAGACGGCATAATTGACCCAGCCCTCATGCCCTCTCAAAGCGAGAATCTCCCGGCCGTTTTTCCCATCCCAGATTCTGGCGGTCCCGTCGTCTCCGGCCGTGAGCACCGTCTTCCCGTTAGGGGAGAAGACGGCAGAGTTGACCGAGCCTTCATGCCCTGTCAGGGCGAGGACCTCCCGGCCGGTTTTCCCGTCCGAGATGCGGGCGGTCCCATCGAACCCGGCGGTGAGCACCGCATTTCCATCCGTGGAGAAGACGGCGGAGTAGAGCGGACCCTCATGCCCTCTTATGGCGAGGACCTCCCGGCCGGTTTTTCCATCCCAGATTCTGGCGGTCCCGTCTTCTCCGGCCGTGAGCACCGTCTTACCATCTGACGAGAAGACGGCGGAGTTGACACAACCATCATCCCCTCTCAGGGTGAGGATCTCCTCGCCGGTTTTCCCATCCCAGATTCTGGCGGTCCGGTCGTCTCCGGCCGTGAGCACCGTCTTCCCGTCCGGGGAGAAGACGGCAGAGAGGACCCGAGAGCTGTGTCCCATGTGGAGAAACGGCTCCGCCTCCGGTGGAAAGACGCGCCCCGGAGCTGACGGCATGGCGTCCGGTGCGGTGAACCGCGTCAGGTCGGCCCCTTCCCACTCAGCCTCCCAAAGGTTCGATCCGGCGAACCGGGCCGCATGGCAGCAGGCTCCCCTGAAGGATGTCCTTGGGCACTCCGTATCCACAAAGACAACAGCGGTGAGGTCGGCCCCATGGAACGAAGCCCCGCCGAAATCCGCAAATCTTCCTGAAACCCACTTGAGCGAGGCCCCGCTGAAGTCGGCCCGAGCGCACCTGGCACGATCCAGGCGCACATGATCCAGTTTGGCCTTTCGGAAGACCGCCCCCTCCGCGTCGACAAAGCTCAGGTCGCATTTCTCCAGGTCCGCTCCTCCCATGTCGGCCCCCTGCAGCCAGGCTTGACTCAGGAATTCCTCCGCAAGCCTTGCCCCCTGGAGTTGCGCCCGCTCCGGCATGAACGAAGCCATCACGTTACTCATGAAACCTCCTGGTCCTGATTCGCTCTTTCTCCTGACTCCCGCCACCTTGCTTCGGGCCAGACGATAGGCGAGCCGCAGCCCGTTTTCGCTCACTCCGGGGCTGTACGGGGCGGAAAGAATAACAAGGAGACCGGTCCTGCATCGATCCCAGTCAGTTTCTCCCTCGAAAAGATCGCCCAGGAAAGAAATGCACTCGGGAGTGAGCGCGGACGTCTCGAGAACCGCCGCCACGGCTTTTTCATCCTCCCTCAAGGCGCGCAGGATGCGCCTTGCCATGAAGAATTCCAGGAAGCTCCTGTGTGAAAAGCTGTAGAAGCCGTCATTGGTGCGGATGAGAAAAGCCGCCGTGCGCAGCTCGAGGTCTACGCGGTCCAGGTCCAGTCCGGCCAAGTGCCTGGCGGGGACCTTCTCGAGGACCCCTATCAGCTCCCTGTGGTGGATGCGATTTTGAGGGCGTCCCCACAGTTCGTGGGCGAGAAACTCGAGCAGGAGTTTTCGCTGCTGCGGCGTGGTCTGGAGCGAGCCGCCGCTCCGTTCGTCGAGCCAGTGGCTGGTGTAGCGGTGATACAGCCCGGCGGGGGTTACGTCCCCTCCGGCCCTCATAAGAGCGGGCAGTGAGTCGACGATCATCTCCAGGAGCACGGGGCGAGGCGCAAGCCGCGTCAGATCGTAGGTCGTGTCGATGAACGAGCGTGCCCTTGTGGCGTCCTCCCTGGAGAGGTGCTTTCGCAGGAACTCGTCGATCTGCGCGTCATTGAACAGCATCAGTTCGTCCATGGCGGCGTCAAAGGTCCTGGCCAGCCTGCCCAGGGCCGATTCACGGCTCACCAGGTCGTCAGCGGCCCCCTGGAGGACGTCCTTTACGACCTGCTGGTCGCGGAAGAAGTGGGTGCGGCAGGTGATGAGAATGCGGTTCCCTCCGGGAGTGGTTTCCCGCCCGGCAGGGGCCGCCAACTGCCGGAACTGCTCCTCGACGCTTCGACCGATGGCTGCGGCGCCCATTTCATCGAAGGCGTCGAAGAGAAACACCACTTTCCCCTGGTCCAGCAGATAGAGGATGATCTCCGGGTTGCCGTGCCAGTCCATGTGCTTTCTCATGTGCTCCTGAAGCAACCCTTCCAGGGTGATGGCGTTGGGAAATTCCTTGAGGTCGATTGCGATGGGCACGGGGCAGCCCCGATCGCGCATGGCCGGATCATCCTGCGCCCTGGCCAGTTCGTAGGCGAAGCGCTTGAAAAACGTGGTCTTGCCCGTGCCGTAATCGCCAAGGAGCAGCCAGAGCCGGCGGCCCTGGCGCCTCGCCGCCCAGGACATGGCGTGGCGGAGAAGATCCGCGCCCTCTGCGGGGTCCACGGCGTTTTCCAACCGTACCCGCTGCTCCACATAGGTCCGGTCGAGTCCGCTCTCCTCAAAGGCGCGCCTGATGCGGGCCAGATAGGGGGCGAAATCGAAAAGCGCCTTTTCCAGGTCCTCGATGGTATAAAGAAAAAGACCTTCCCGGCTTTTGGCGTATGTGAGGGCCGCCGGTGAAAAGCTGCGGGCCACCACCATCCCTTCGGCCCGCATCTTACGGGCCTGGTCTCCGTCCAGCCAGGTGCGGAATCTTTCCAGGACCGACTTTCCAAGAGGCTTTACGTGGTCCTTGCACTCCACCAGGTAGCACTCGCCCCTCAAGCCACTCTGCCTGGATGCTACGAGGTCCACCCTGTTCCCGTCCACCAACTGCTCGCGCTCGACTCGGTATCCCAGGAGCGACAGGAGACGCGCCACACGGTCCTCGAAGCTCTGCCCTTTCTTGTGCCGTTGATCGAGGTCCCTGTAGTCTTCCGCGCCCGTGTAAGCGATGTCGGCCCTTTCTCTCTTTTCCAGCCCCTCCAGGAGAGAGACTCGGAACTCCTCGATACGTTCGGCCACCTTGGCGTAAGCCTTGGCGGCCTCTGATTCCGGCTCTTCGAGAGCGAGCAGGTCATCGGTGAAAAGAAGGCGGCTGTCGAAGGGGATCTCGATGCGCGTCTCTTTCCTGCCAAGGGGAAAAATCTCGTCATAGGCCTGCTTTCTGGCTGACCGAAGCATCTCCTGATCTCCCGGCACAGGAGATATGACCAGCAGCCGTTCGAGATTGTCGAGGCCCGCTTTCGCCCTCGTGAGGATGCAGTTCTCCGATGGGGCGAGGAGGGCTTCTTCGATCCCCACGATGCCTCGAAGGTTTTGGGCGCCGTAGTTTGCGACGAGCACCGTGGCGTGGGGCAGGACCGCCGTCATAAGGCCGCCCAGGTCGGTGATGCCGGTTCGGGCATCCATGAGAATGTGATCGTATCCGCCCTTTTCTGCCAGGAAATCCAGCAGATGGCGGAAAAGTTCGAATCCCTTCACCGGCTCGTCTATGAGGAAATCGTACCAGCGGATGTCCTGGTAGAGCCCGGCGCTGTCGGCTTTCTCGCCGAAGGCGGGCAGAATGCTCAAACCGGGAACCCGAGGAACGGGGCGCACGCGCCGGTAGAGTTCTTCGAAGCCGGCTTGGCTGGGGGGCAGGACCATACGCTGCTTCTCCTGCCAGTCAAGGAGCCATTCGAGAAAACCCTGAGCAGGCGCGGGCCGCGGCTTGAGGGCAGGGATGCGATGCATGCCGGGTGCTTCGACGTCCAGGTCCCAGAGAAGGACGCTGCACCCTTTGTTGCGGGCAAGGCTGACGCCGACATTGGCGAGCAGAAGCGTGCGGCCTACTCCGCCCTTGAAGCTGTAAAAGGTCGTGATGTGCGCGGGAGCGTTCATGATTCAAAAATCCACAGCACGCTGAAACCGGCGCAAGCAGACACTCCCGCGCTGGCGGAAGGCGTCGGTCATACGGTCAGTTTCGGTGGTATCCTTCTTGAGTGCGGGCAGAAGCCGATCGGTCCCCGGACCGGGATGAATCGTGTTTTCCCGGCCTTCTTTCCGACGATCGATCAGCTCATTGGCCTCCATGACATTAAGCACTCGGGTCAGGTTGGCAGGTTTTAACCCGAGTCTTTCCTGGATCTCGGTCTGCTTCGTTGCCCCGCCGCGGAGAACGAGTTCCAGTATCTGTTTCACACGGGCCATCTTCAGGACCTCCTGCGGCGCAGCGCTATGCAGAGAGGCAAGGCGGCTCTCCAGTATGTCCTTGTAGGCTGCCCAGCGCTCACCGTAGGGCCTGCCGAGGTGCTGCATCGCCTCCTGCCGGCGGGGATGGAGCATACGTTCCAGGTGTTCATTGAGGGCATTCAGGTCATCCTCGGACGACCTCCGAACGAGCAGCCGGATCAATTGATACCTGTAAATGTAGTCCAGCACCTCCGCATGTCTCTCCTCCCATCTGTCAATGGACTTCGCCGTTTGAAGGAGCCGATCCAGGTTCGCTTCCTCCGCGAGTTTTTCAGGAATACATTGAATGAGGTCTATCGTTTCCATAACAGGACCTTCCCTGGGGCGCTCGGAAGCCCCAAGATATTCAAGATTAGTAAACTATTATGAACTATAATGCAAAGAATCATTCATTTCAATTCATTTATCGGAACCTGACGGGTTTATCTTTACCGTAAAAGTTCGGCACCCCCTGGTGGCGTAAGCAGGCGGCTCGTCGTGGCGCAGGGCCTTCTCATAGACGAACCCATGGTCCTGGTCCTTACCTTCCGGGTGTTGGTTGGCAATGATACTCACAGTACCGTGCTTCCTGAAAAGCTCTCCGGCTCTACTCAAGTGAGCGTGTATGCTGGTGTCCCAACCGAAGGCCGGGACCAGCAAGCACTCAGCACCGATTGTTTCCCAAAGAGAATTAAATACATTCCCTTCCTCGCAGAAATCGAGGCAGATGGGTATGCCGATCAGACCAATGGAAGTATCGAGAAGCTCAATGTGGCTTCCTGTTACAATGCCCTCCAGCTTCTCTTTGGTCCCGAAGCGAGTGAGCTTGCGATGATGCAGCAGGGGGTATCCGGAATAATTGACAAGCTCGGCAATGTTGAACACTTTGCCGTCTTTTTCTTCATGAAAGCTACCGGGGAGGACCAGAATGAATGGATGATCGGGGTGATCATCCAACCAATCTCTGACCCTTCTGCGCAGGATCGGACATATGGTGAGTTCGGGGAGGACAACGACTGCGGCGCCTGCGGCGAGTGCTTCCTCGAGGGCCTCACTGACGCTTGACCAGCGTGTCTCAGGTTCGGTGATCTCGCGTGCCGACCACTTTGCCGGGTCGTCGTTCAGCCAAAGAGGTCCAACCCCGTCTGGAAAAGAGCCGACATAGACTTTGAACTCGCCATTCTCAAGCAGTCGAATCGCATTATACGTACGGCCGTGAGTGGATCGTATCCGAATTTCAATGCTGCTGATTCGAGCCGGAACGATCCAGTGGTGACGGAGCCAGCGCTGCAAATGTCCTGTTTTCGATGCATGCGCGGTGTCCATTGAGCGCTGCAGAACGCGACGGCGGATGACGTAGGTCTCACCATCCAGGAGCACGTAAGGTAGAGGTGTTAGCCCTGCGGGACAGTCGAAATATTTATAAAGGTAATCGTCAAGGACCTCGAGAAGGGCCAGGGGGTATTCCCGTGGAAGGTTGCGGATCAGCAGCGGCTCATCGGCCCATAAGGCTTCATCCACACGTTTTTTCTGTTTCTGGTATGGACTGTCCTCGTTCTCATTCAGCGCCGCATACTCCTGTTCTTGAAAGAAGGGAAGGTTGTCGGAAGGATCGAGCAGTTTCCAGCATCCAACTAATGCCGCATGAAGATTGTTGTTCACGATCTGCTCGACAACTTTGTCCATTTCCTTCCCGATATACTCGATATCATGCTCCATTGCGCACTCGATGCCTCTTCCCGAAATAACGGATCATCCAGACGCCCATGTCCGGAGCGCCCCATGGCCGTCCAGTCCGGCCCCCCTGTAGCTGCCGGACGTTGCTTCAATTCACGGCCTTCCAGAAATTTCCTCATTCTTCCATGCCATGCCGGTACCTTTACATCAGTTCGGCTGCTTCCGGAACTCATTTGTCTGAAATCTCCAAGTTCGGTTTCCACCGCCGCTTCGCCTTTGCGATCTCCCTCATTCACCCCTCCGTCACCCCTCATCCACCCTCCGTTTACCAGTACGGTCCGCCATCTTCGAACAAACGCCTGTTGGCCGAATCGGCAAGAATGATTCCGGAAAAATCGGCCGTCATTCGCGGTGTGCCGAATCCTTCGATAATGCGGCATGCGAGGTCCACCCATCGGGAGGAAGAATCCAGGATGGCCCGGTCGCTGCTTGCAACAACGCATTCGTCGCAGGGAATTTCGCGCTCCGGGACCGGCGCCGTCCGCGCTCGCCCCGAAATCCCCGCCCTGATAAGCCTGTCGCGATAGATGGCGGCAAGGTCGCCGCTGCGGCTCATTGGTTCATCGAACAGGAAGAGGACCTCGCGGGGCGGAAATTCCACGAAAAACTTGAACACCATGTCGATGGCCATATTGCTCGTCTCGGTCAGGCGGAACCGGTGGGACTGGCCGGCCAGGTCCCGCAGCGCTCCATCGTTGGCTTTCAATAGCGGCCTGTCTTCTATGCAACTCTCGATCGTGATCTGCACGTTGTGGCCGTCCACGACCAGCAATTCCCGCTGCCATCCGGGTCCCGCGACCCGTTTTTTGAGCCTTCCAAGGGCTTCCCGCTGGCTGAACAGGCCGCGGCTGAGCAGCATACGTTCCATGGCATTCAGATCGTATCGATTTCCCGCAAGCTCCAGAGCGGCTGTCCTCGGGTAGGATTTGTTCAAAAGGAAAAAGAAATCGGCCGCTGCCTGGAACAGGAGCCATTTTCGTTTCGCGCTGAGAGTTGACGATGAATTATCCATCTGGGGGCGGAGGCAATGAGAGATATGTTTTTTTAGCGATTTTTCAAAGTTGAAATCATTATCCCGTCATTCAATTGTGCGCGGCGCTTCGGCGCCTGCTTTACGCAACTCCCGCCGGAGCACCTTGCCCACGATGGTCTTGGGCAGCGAATCCCGAAACTCGATTTCTTTGGGGACTTTGTAGGGCGCGAGCTTTTCCCTGCACCAATCGAGGATTTCCTGCCGATCGAGGGTTTCGCCCCGTTTTGGAACGATGAAAACTTTAACCGCCTCTCCCTTTTTCGGATGGGGAACACCGATGGCCGCCGCGTCCCGCACCTTGGGGTGCTCATATAGCACTTCCTCTATCTCGCGTGGATAGATATTGTACCCGCTTGATATCACGAGGTCTTTTTTGCGGTCCACGATGAAGACATACCCGGAACTGTCCATGGTTGCAAGGTCGCCTGTATAGAGCCATCCGTCCCGAAGGGCCTCCAGGGTTTCCTTTTCGTTCTTCCAGTAACCTTTCATGACCTGCGGGCCTCGAACGATCAGTTCGCCGACTTGGCCGGTCGGCATCTGCCTGGTTCCGGTTTCCGGATCGACTATCCGGCAATCGGTATCGGGCAGTGCGATCCCGATCGAGCCGGGTTTTCGCGTGCCCTCGATGGGGTTTGCGTGTGTGACGGGGCTGGCTTCAGAGAGGCCATAGCCCTCGACGATTTTGCTGCACGTTTTCTGTTCGAATCGGCGCATGACCTCGACCGGCATTGGGGCGGACCCGGTGACGCAGAACCGGATCGAGGACAGGTCGAAAAAATCGACTTTCGGGTGAGCCATAAGCGCGGTGTAGATGGCCGGGACCCCCGGAAAGATCGTCGGCCTTTTATTCCTTATGGCCTTTATGACTTCGTCGGCGTCGAAGCGCGGCATTGCGATGATGGCGCTACCGGTGTAGATGGCGAGGTTGAGAGCGACGGTCAGGCCGAACACGTGAAAAAAGGGCAGGACGGACAAAAAACGCTCCCCCCCGTAGTTCAGGTCAGGAAGCCACGACGCAATCTGCACAACGTTTGACAGAATGTTTCCGTGACTGAGCATCGCGCCTTTGGCGATCCCGGTTGTGCCCCCGGTGTACTGAAGCAGGGCCAGGCTGTCCGGCGCCGCTGCACATGGAATTGGATCGGGGCGGTTCTTGCCGATCACCTTCTTGAAGCTGAGCACACGGATTCCATCGTAGGGGACGGAGGTGAACAGCTTTTTGAAGTGCGCCTTAACGGGATAAAGATACCTGAGAGGGACGGGAAGGTAGTCCTTTATGCTTGTCACTATGGTTGTACGGATTCCCGTTTTGGACAGGACCTTTTCGGCTTTCGGATAAAGATGGTCGAGAATAAACAGAAACTCGGCATCCGAGTCCGTCCACTGATGTACAAGCTCGCGTTCCACGTAGAGCGGATTTGTCATGATCACGACCGCTCCCAGCCAGAGCGCCGCGTAATAGGCTATCACGCACTGGGGGGTGTTCGGGAGCATTATGGCTACTTTGGTTCCCTCTCGCACGCCCAGCAGCCGGAGACCGTTTGCCAGCCTGAGCACATGGTCCCATAATTGGCGGTAGGTAAGCCTTGCGCCGAAAAATTCGGTCGCGATGCTGTCGGCAAAGATGCCGGTGTTTTGCTCCAGTATCAGGGGCAGGCACGTTTCAGGATATTCCCGTGAGAACGGGACTCCCGGATCGTAATGTTTGTGCCAGATTCGGTCCATCTGTTTTCCCTGCGCGCTGTTACACTGTCAACACATCTATCAGCTTTCTATTGACATGCATAGGGCCTGTTTGACAACTTTTCTTTGCAGGCCCCATTAAAATTTGTCGCGCAATCCGGTTTAAAGATGATTTTTGGGGTTTGGCTCCCGGGCCCCGCAACATGGATGGAAATGAAAAAGGGGGACGAATCCCCCTTGACTCTATAAAGCCCGCCTTCGTGGAGGCCGGATGTTGGAAACCGGCCTATTCCTTATGATCCAGTACCTCGCTCACCGTAGACATTGCCGAAGAGCACTCGATCAGCACGCGCATCATCAGGACAAGTGCGACGGCATTTAGCACCCCGCAGGCCACCCAGGCATGAGCGGCGGCTGAAGCGGCCCCCATCGCGGCGAAAAACAGTGTCATGAATATCCCTGCGGGGGTGCAGCGGGGCCAGCTCTTTACACGGATGAACTGATTGCCGCCGCCGTGCTCTTCCACGGCCATAAGCACGCGAACCGAACCGAGCAGACCTCCGCGCATTTCCAGGTCCCAGCCGTCAAAGTCGCCGCCTCTAAGCACGACCGTCCTTAAGGCTTTTACACCTTCTTCGACCGATTCGAGCCAGGCAATCGGTGAGCGCCACTGTTGGCTCCAGATCGTAAAAGTCTTCGGCCACGGCAGAGGAAGCGCTATGCCGGATGCGACGCCGCATTTGCGCCATGGAGTCAGACCGAGTTTGATCCTTCCGATCAGGCGCGCTATTGGCTGCATCAGATGGAGAAAAGCAGTAAGCGCCTTGAGCTTGCGCCGCTGCGGCGCCGGGAGGTGGAGGAAAGGCAGTCTCGATGCGCACGATACCGCATGCGCTACCGGCAGGGCGGCGGCCAGCAGGAAAAGAGGAAGCGCGAGCAGCAGGGGAGTCCACTCTATACCCAGCAGCGAAAGGAAGCCAAGGGCCGCCACTATCACATTCCATTCGGGCATGAGGGGCAGGGACCACAGAAGGCTCGGGGCGGGCTGATATATCGATTGAAACAGGGCGCTGCCCCATGTGCCTTGATAAATTCTGCCCCGGAAGCAGCCGAGAAGCTGTTCAAAACCCTTGAAATAAATCCTTCCGGCCCATGGGATATGACCGGCGGCATTGTATTTCTCAGGCCATTTGCGCTCCAGGTAACCTTCCGCTTTCCCGTAGTTCAACTGCTGTTTCCAGTAGTTTTTGACGGAATTGCGGCGATGGTGCCATACCATCGCGGCTGGATTGAAACCCAGCGTCCAGCCCATCTTTTGAAGCCGCCAGCAAAGATCGACGTCGTCTCCGGCGATCCGGAACTGTGAGTCGAAACCGCCGATGGCCTCCAAAGCGGCCTTGCGGAACGCCATGTTGCAGCCGGGAATGTGCTCGGCCTCCTGATCTGTCAGAAGGACGTGAACTGGTCCGCCCGGCGAGTTTGAAACGCATTCGGCTATGGGGCCGTCATCGGCGGGAGGGATATTCGGGCCGCCAACCCCGACGTGATCGGTAGAAAGAAAAGTCGCCGCAAGATAGGTAAGCCATTGCGGGTCGGGAACAGCATCGTCATCCATATATGCGACAATTTCCCCCTTGGAGGCGCGCATTCCGACATTGCGCGCGTTGCTGAGGCCTCCGTTCGGAATGGAAATCACCCTGAAGCCGTACTCTTTGGCTATGATCTCAGTGCCATCGGTGGAACCGTCATTTACGACGATCACTTCAAAGTTGGGATAATCGACTCTTCTCAAACCTTCCAGACAGTCGCGAATGGTCCGCTTCCCGTTGTAGGTGCATACCACAACCGAAATGCTTGGCCAGTTTAAATCGGGAGGGAAGGGCACTTCGGCGAAGGCCTTGCTCACGCCGGTCAGCGAGAGCTTGGGGCTGCGGTTTCGGTCGGTCAGGCCGAACCCCCAATCGTCTATATCGAAGCCCCCCCTGTGCCATTCATCGGTCCAGGAAAACACGAAAATGCCGGAACACCCGGCCGCAAAAGTCGACCTGATCTGCCACTCCAGCGTCGAAGCCTGAACGTCCTGGCCGTTTCTCATGCTGTCCAGCCCGATTTCAGCCATAACCAGCGGCTTTTCGCCCGCAAGGTTCTGGAGTCGCGCCAGGTATCCTTCCAGCTTCTCCCTGGTCTCCAGATAGACGTTGAAAGAGACGAAATCGACGAAAGGAAGCTCCAGGTATTCGGTCGTGGGAAAGTTTACGTAAGTGACCAGGGCCTCCGGGTCAACCTCTTTTACAACTTTGTAGAGGCGCTCGAGAAAAGACTCGATGCGCCGTCGGCCGTGCCAGCGGACAATCGATGAGGGAATCTCGTTGCCAATCGTAAAGCAGAGCACTGCGGCATGTCCGGCGCAGGCCCTTACACCTTCGCGCACCCGGTGCTCGATATCTTTTGCCAGCTTCTTATCATCCAGAAAAGTAATGTGCTCTTCCCATGGCAGGCCTATCATGACGCGCAGGTTGTGCTTCAGGGCTATATCAAGAAGCCACCTGGGGGGTACCGTATAGGTCCGGACCGCATTTATGCCGCTTGCGGCCATTTGCGCGAAATCGCGGTCAACTGTCTGCGGATCGTGGTATTGGCAGCCCTGTTCGTCAGGCCTGAAAGGGCCATAGGTCACTCCGCGAATGTAGAATTTCTCATCACCGACGTAAATGAACTTCCCTTTTACGGCAGTCCGTACGCCTTCCCGAACCGCGATATGTCTGGGAGGATTGAGGTAAAACTCAGCGATTCCGGTCGATTTGGGTCTTTCAAAGTTCGGCCGCAGCACGGGCTTTTCCACCGGAAGCCGGAGGAAGTCCTTGGTATGTCTCAATTTCTTTGATTTTACGCTTCCCCGTTTGGGGTCGGGCCGCAAAAATCTGCCGCCCGGATCCGGCTCCGGAGAGGCTGAATCCGCGTACCCCGTCAAATTTGGCTGGATTTCGGCATCCTCTACTGATACATCGGATACCGCATTACTTGTCCTGTTTCTCATATCATGTTCCTCCCCACGAAATATTCCGGCTAGGTTTTGGCCGAGCGCCATGTTGAGCTAGGCAATAAGCGTACCATTACTTAACATGTTAACATCATTGCTGAATCAGGCCGACCCGCAAAGCCTCCCGCTCCGGGGTTACGATTTTTGCGCACATTGGTTACGATTTGTGCACGGCGGCTCCGCCTGACAATGCTCGTAACCGGCCTGTCTTCCGCTCCTTTTTTCCTTTCGACCCCGAATACTTGTTAAAAAGGCCGGCGATAAGTATATTTGCCATGATTGCTCAAAGGCCCCTCATCAAACTGATCCGGCAATGGAGATTGATGAATTCAGCTCTTCTCGAAGTGAAAGACTTGAAAACTTATTTTCTGACGGAGGCGGGGACCGCCCGGGCGGTAGACTCGGTCAGCTTTTCGATTTTCGAAAAACAGGTGCTCGGAATTGTCGGCGAGTCCGGATGCGGCAAGAGCGTGACCGCCCTTTCCATTCTGCGTCTTGTCCCTCCTCCGGGGTTCATGGCAGGTGGTCAAATCCGGTTCCGGGGAAAAGACTTGCTCTCGATCCCCGAAAATGAAATGGAAATGATCCGGGGTAACGAAATATCGATGATTTTCCAGGAGCCTATGACTTCTCTGAACCCCGTTTTCCGGATCGCAGACCAGATCGCTGAAGTGCTTTTGCGGCACAAACAGATTTCGAAAAAAGAAGCCTACCGTCTGGTAATCGAACTTTTGCGCCGGGTGGGCATCCCTTCACCTGAAATCAGGATGATGGACTACCCGCATAAAATGAGCGGCGGCATGCGCCAGCGTGTCATGATAGCAATGGCGATTGCCTGCAATCCTCGCCTTATCATCGCTGACGAGCCCACGACTGCTCTGGACGTGACCATCCAGGCTCAGATACTTTCGCTTCTGGATGATCTGCGCGAAACACACGATATGGCGATTTTACTCATTACCCATGACCTTGGCGTTATAGCTGATATGGCCGAGCAGGTCCTTGTTATGTACACTGGCCGGGTTGTGGAGCACGCCAGTGTGAAAGAGCTTTTCGAAGATCCTCTCCATCCTTACACCCGGGGGCTTATGCATTCGATACCCGGTCGCGCGGTCGGCATTGACAGGGACAGGCTCAAACCGATCCCGGGAGTCGTTCCCAGTTTGCTGGCGCTGCCGCCCGGGTGCAAATTCAATACAAGGTGCCCCTGGTCTTTTGATCGCTGCTTTCGGGAGGAACCAGGACTCCTCGATCACGCGGGAGGCCACCCGGTGCGCTGCTGGCTTTATTAGGAGGGTTGTGCTTGCCTCAAGAATCGGAGCTTCTAAGAGTTAACGCCGTCAAGAAATACTATCCCATAACCCGGGGGTTTTTTCGCCGCGAAACTGGAACCGTCAAGGCTGTGGACGGAGTCGATCTGCAGATCGGCCGTGGCGAAACGCTTGGACTTGTGGGAGAAAGCGGATGCGGAAAATCCACCCTGGGCCGGGTGATTCTTGGTCTTGAACCTCCAACCGAAGGCCGGGTAATATTTGACGGACAGGACCTCTCATCGGTGAGCAACGAAAAACTGCATCAGTTCAGGAGGCGCATGCAGATCATATTCCAGGACCCCTACTCTTCGCTTAATCCACGCCAAACCGTGGGGCGCATTATCGGGGAAGGTCTGGTCATACATAAAATAGGGACCACTGTTGAGCGGAAGGAAAGGGTGCGCCGAATCATGGAGGTGGTCGGCCTTCGGCCCGAACTCATCAACCGCTATCCGCATGAGTTCAGCGGCGGGCAGCGCCAGAGAATCGGAATAGCGCGGGCCTTGGCTCTTCACCCCGAACTGGTCATATGCGACGAGCCCCTTTCCGCCCTCGACGTATCCATTCAGGCACAGGTGATCAACCTTCTGAAGGATTTGCAGCAGGAGTTCAACCTGACCTACCTCTTTATCTCGCATGATCTGTCGGTCGTGCGCCACATCAGCGACCGGGTTGCGGTTATGTATCTGGGGCAGGTCGTCGAACTCGCGGAAGCCGTGGAACTGTTCAGCAACCCCGGCCATCCTTATACGCGGGCGCTGCTCGAAGCAATCCCGCTGCTGGACCCGAACCGCCCGAAGAAACGCTGGAAGCAGGCGAACGAATCCTCCGTGCAGGTGCTTCCGGAGTCCTGTATTTTCCAGCCGCGCTGCCCTCAGGCAGAGCCGGAGTGCCAAAAGATTTCGCCCGAACTCCATGAGATATCTCCCGGCCACTGGGTTAAATGCCTGGCATACGATCGGCCCTCAGCGCGTCTGTCTAATTAGCAGTGTTCATCCGGAAACGCCCGATGAGAAGTCCACGCCCCGCGAGGTTTCTGTTCGGAAATTCGCCTAAACTGGAGGATCGATGAGCTTCAAGATAATCGACGCTCACGCCCATTGCGGCCGCCTTGATACCTTTCCGCCCCAGGATCTTCCCGACTATATTTCCAACATCGGAGGCAGCGGTATAGGAGGAGCGGTGATGTTCTCTCCGGTAATGGAAATCTACGACAGGTATGATCCGCATTTCAGAGATACCGGGGAATGGAAGCGCAGGAGAGCCGAATCAAACGAGTATCTGTTTTCAGTCGCAATACCGGGGTTCGAAGTATATCCATATTTTTTCATCTGGAATGACTTTGCCGTGGAACAGTTGACCGGCGCTCACAAGGGCATCAAATGGCACAGGCATCCCGACGAGCCTGTCTACAACTATGATGATCCGAAGTGCGCCGTCGCAATCGAAGAAATCCGAAGACGCAACATGCCGGTCTGCCTCGAAGAAGAATTTGAAAATACGCTCTATTTCATAAACGAACTGGCCCCGGGGGTGAAAGTGATCATTCCCCACTGTGGAATGCTCAACGGCGGATATGATCTTTTCCGCCGCCATGGCATATGGGAAATGTCCAACATTTATGCGGATACCGCCCTTGCCCCGATAGGCGACAT
>JBEKXG010000024.1:0-17825 GCA_049512295.1 Syntrophobacteraceae bacterium | reverse complement strand
GTTCAGCAATGAAGACATCGACATTTTCTTTGCCACCATTTCAGAGCAGATTGCGGAATGCAAGAGATTCCACGCCAAGGCTTTCCAATCGTTCAGGCGGGACAAAGCCATGTTTGCCACGATCTATACCGGCAATCTGAGAGCGTGTGAGGCTGTTCGGTTGAGCATCAATTCATTCCAGGAAGAGCCGTTCATCAAGGAACTCAAGAAGTTCGCATACATGAATGTCTGGGGAAAGGGTTCCGGGGGAAGCGGTGCAAGGTTCCGTGAAGTTCCGGTTACCGATATCGAATACCCTGAGGTCATGGAGTGGTATTGTCAGTGTGTGAGGCCCTGGTACCTCGAGCAGGCCGACCCGAACGAGACGGCGCTTTTCCTTTCAGAGCGCGGCAAGAGAATTTCATATCCTGCATTGCGGAAACGGTTCAATGAGATTGTCACCCTGGCGGGATTGGACGGCAAGAATTATACTCTGCACAGTTTTCGCCGTGCCGGCGCCTTCCACGATACCTGCAATATGGACATGCAATCAGTGCAGCATAAGATGGGACACCATTTCTATGCGACACTTTGCGGGTATCTGCCTTCCAACGATCCATACATGAGGGAAGAGCATTACAATGCCATCAAGCGTCAGCTCAAGAAAAGAAGGAGATAAGACATGGGAGATTCAGAGACAAATGACAAAAAGAAGCTGACTCTGACAAGAAAATTCGTGTGGCGATTGCCTGTCGTCATGGCCGAGAAAGGCATTTACACCAAGACGGAGATGCGCAGGCTCCTCATGGGGATCGGCTTCGAGATTTCAACGGTCCATATCGGGAGAATTTTCAAAGGATTGCCGGAGCTTCTGAACACCGAACTGTTATTGGGATTAATGGAAGTTCTCGACTGTAAACTGACCGACCTGATCTGGGTCGAGGATATCAAGCCCGGTGGAACGGGTGGTCCGGAGAGCGATGGCGGAACGGAAAAGAAACCCGATGACGTGTCAAGCGGTAAATCCCGGCGGGGACCAAAAGGCGGCAGTCTGAAATTGATAAAAGCGGAAGCGAAAGACTATGACCCTGACTCCGGCCCTCCTTTCGGGGCGCGGCGCAATCTCCGGGCAGAAAGACTTGAGGAAGAATCGGATAAAGAGTAATGGCACTCCCCAGACGCGCACGAACGGTTTGTGATGGTTGCGGCAATGGCATGGCCAGGGCAGCGATCCTGCATGCCGGCAAGGCCTTCTGCAAGCTATGCCGCAAGAAGCATTTCCAGGCCGTGCCTTGCGACGGTTGCGGGAATCTGACCAGTTCCTACCACGGGGAGCAGCCGGCCAGGTGCAAAATCTGCCGATCGAAAAACCGGAAGTGCCTTAGATGCGGGGAAGGTGTTGTCAACAAGGGAGAAACAGGGCGAAAAATCGGCATCACACTTCCAGGGGGTGTCGTCTGCTCTTCGTGTCGGGACCATTACCGTGAAGAAAGTGCATGTGCCGCCTGCGGCAGGATGTCACGTTTCCTGTCGCGGGATATCAAGGCCGGCTTTACCGAACCGGTTTGCTCGACGTGCCGTCACCGGTCACGTCCTTTCGTCTGGTGCGCTCGATGCGGCAAGTATCGCTACGAGTTCAGCGAAATCGGCGAACAGAAAGTCTGCTTCAGTTGCTATCGGGAGGAGCGTCCCCTCGCCTGTCCGGGTTGCGGCAAAAATGGAATGATGAATGCGGACGCGCCGTGCGCAGAGTGCAACTGGAAAGGCATCGTCCGGTCAGAGGCCGGGAAAATTGTGGCCGGGCTCAAGAATGCGTGGTGCCGTTCCCTGTATGTCGACTTCAGCGAGGAGCTGATTGCAACTCTCGGAGGTTACGATGCCAAGGAGCGGCTGCCGCTCTATGCTCCATTTTTCTCCGCACTCGATTGCTCGTTCAGTTCGCCTGATGACATCGATATACCCAGGTTGTGCCGCATTATCCCCGCCAATGATCTGAGGCGTTATAAGATTTCCTATGAGTTCCTGGTAAAGAAAGGGATCCTTCCCGATGACCTGAACACAAGGGATGACGAGTATGAAGCCATTAGGCAACAGGCTTTGCTTGCCGATGCAAAGGGGAAATGGTTTGCGAATGCCCTTCAAGAATTTCATGAGCACATGATGAAAGTCCGGTTACGCTTTCAACGCAGGGGGTGGAAGGGGAAATATGTGCGCTTCAGGATGGTCAATATTACCAAGTCCCTTGCCGCGGCCTCACAATTCTTGGAGTCCAGTAATGTTGTCGGTCTGGGACAGTTGACCCCCGACCACCTGGATGAGTTCTTCTACCGCCACAAGAACCACAAGTATTCCCTCTACGGCTTTATCCGGTTTCTGCGCAAAAAGGGCCGGAGTTTCGTAGCGCTGGATTTGCGAGGGCTGGCAAAACCTGTGAATTACAACTTCATACCGGAACAGAGTTGCGAAAGGCTCATAGATTCGTGGCTTAATTGCGGCGACGGAGATATCAAGCAATCCCTGGTCTGTATTTTGATGCTATTTTACGCGCAACGGGCAAAACGGCTGGCAAGCCTCGAATTGTCGGATGTAAGCATCGGCGAAAAGGGAGGCTGTTCTATTGCGTTTGTTAATGACGATGTAAAACTGGCTCCGGAAATCGGCAATCTGTTGAAGCGGTATCTCTACCAGCGCGGAAACGAGGACCGGGAGAACAAATATCTCTTCCCGGGTCTTACTCCGGGTTCGCATATCAGTGTAAGGACACTGAAGGAATACCCCGCGAAATATGGCGTAACCAATCTGAAGCTTTTTGCCACTGGGTTGGCAAGATTGGGGCAGTACGGTCTCAGATACCCGAATGCGATCACGCGGACCCTGGGTGTTTCCATGTTTACGGCAGTACGCTATCTGAGCATTTTCAACGAGAGAATACGGAATGAAATGAGGAAAGCGCTCTGATGTGGGTCTATTTCATCGAATGTGAAGGCGGTAGTATTTACACCGGCATTGCCAAGGACGTTGCAGAGCGTTACGAAAAGCACGTTAACGGCAAGGGAGCCATCTATACGAAACTGAATCCGCCGGTGCGGTTCCTTGCCGCGAAAGAGTTTCAAGACGATACTGAAGCCCGCAAACTCGAATGGAAATTGAAGAGACTGTCACGGGAGAAGAAAATGCAGGTGGTTGAGGAATTCAGGAAGAACGGTATCCGGTCACTGGAAGGAAGCCTCATGAAGCTCTGAATTCGTTCATTGGGGAAGAATGTGCCGGTATCTCATGACTTATATCGCCAAATGGAATTCGTAACGTGATTAAAAGGGGTATTGTCCGGGTTTCGAACCCAGTTTTCCGCTCCATTAAAATCAAGGGGTTAGCCACTTTTGGCAGACCCCTTATTGTTTGCTTCGTTTTTGTGTAACCTCCCATGAAATCTCCGGATTTATTGCTGGAAAATGATTAGTGCCGAACAAGGTCATCAATAATCATTCCGCATTCATTTTAGCATACCCGACTGAAGAAGTATGTTCCTACTTTTCCCTTGCACTTGGAGCCGGCGCTTGCTATAAATTTGAGTTGATTCTAACGTTTTGCCTCTTAAGTTCTTTCTGAAGGATTATGTGATGATGGTTGCTTGATGAAAGTGAGGGTTAAGTCCTCATGAACAAGAAGGACCTCAGCGAACGCGACGTCTGCAGAACAATCTTCGCCCCTGTCTCCAAGCCGGACGAGAGGGACCTGACTTCTAAACTCCAAAATAAATCTTCTCACCTCCTGGGCCGGGTCAGTTCCTGTCGCAAAGACATTCCGGCTCGTAACACATTAATATTCAAATTGCGCCTTATAAATGATGTTTCCGGAGTAACCACCTGATGTCCAAGCTTACCCTCAGCCAGCTTTCCGGTCTCCTTTTCCGCGCTTGCGATGACCTGCGTGGCAACATGGATGCCTCCGAATACAAGGAATACATCTTCGGCATGCTCTTCCTGAAGCGCCTCTCCGATCTCTTTGACCAGGAGAGCGAACAGCTCGCCAAAGATCTGAAAGCCAAGGGGATGGCCGAGGCGGTCATTGCCGGCCAGCTCACCAACCCGGACAAATACACCTTCTTTGTCCCGGAAGAATCCCACTGGTCGAAGATCCGCCACCTCAAGACCAACGTCGGCACCGCCCTCAACAAGGCGCTGGAGGCGCTGGAGGACGCCAACGTCGATGCCCTGCAGGACGTGCTCAAGGGGATCAACTTCAACAAGAAGATCGGCCAGCGCTCCCTCGACGACGACACCCTTGCCAACTTCATCCAGAATTTCGAGAAGATCCCGCTGCGCGATGAAAACTTCGAGTTTCCCGACCTGCTCGGGGCTGCCTATGAATACTTGATTAAGTACTTCGCGGATTCCGCCGGCAAGAAGGCTGGGGAGTTCTACACCCCGGCCGATGTGGTGCGCACCCTGGTGGAGATTGTTGATCCCCAGCCTGGGATGAGTGTCTACGACCCCACCTGCGGCTCGGGTGGTATGCTTATCCAGACCCGCGACTATGTCCGCGAATGCGGCGGTGATCCCCGTGACCTGGCGCTGGCCGGGCAGGAGAGTATCGGCACTACATGGTCCATCTGTAAGATGAACATGCTCCTCCACGGCATTGAGCACGCAGACATCCGCCAGGAGGACACCCTGCGCCGCCCTCAGCACAAGGCCGAAAGCGGCGAACTAGCGCGTCACGATCGGGTCCTCGCAAATCCACCTTTTTCGCAGAACTACATAAAGAAAGACATCGAATATCCAGGCCGCTTTGCTGTCTGGATGCCGGAGAAGGGGAAGAAGGCAGACCTGATGTTCGTGCAGCACATGCTGGCCGTGCTCAAGGCCGATGGCAAGATGGCCACCGTCATGCCCCACGGCGTCCTCTTTCGGGGGGGCGAGGAGAAGGAGGCGCGCAGACACTTCATCGAGCATGGCTGGCTGGAGGCAGTCATCGGTCTCCCCGCGGGTCTTTTTTACGGTACCGGCATTCCCGCTTGCGTGCTGGTGCTGAACAAAAAGGACGCCTCCACCCGCGATCACGTCTTCTTCATCAATGGTGACCGGGAATACCGTGAAGGAAAGGCGCAGAATTATCTGCGCCCTGAGGACATCGCCAAGATTGTCCACGTCTATCGGGAAAAGAAGGACGTACCGGGCTATGCCCGCCGGGTGCCGGTGGGCGAGATCGCCTCCGAGGAGTTTAACTGCAATATCCGCCGCTACGTGGACAACGCCCCTCCTCCCGAGTCCCACGATGTGCGTGCCCACCTGCACGGCGGGGTGCCGAATGTCGAGATCGAGGCCCTGGCGCGGTACTGGAAAAACTATCCCGGTCTGCGCGAGCGGTGTTTCGTGTCGCGTGACGGCGATCCCCGCTATGCCGACTTCGCCCCCGCTGTAAGCGATCGCCGAGCGCTGGCCGAGCTGGTCAAGACAGACCCCGGCATGGCAGCGGCGCAGAGCTGCTTTTTGCAGAAGCTTGAAGCGTGGTGGACCGAGAATCAACCGCTGGTCGAAGACCTCGCACCCAAGAACGGCCAGAAAGGCAACGTCTATGAACTGCGCCGCCGGCTGCTCTCCACCATTGCCGACACCTTTGCGGGGCAGGACCTGCTGACCGATCACCAGATTCGCGGCGCCTTCGCCCATTATGTGGATGACCTAAAGGCGGACCTGAAATCCATCGCAGCCAGCGGCTGGGGACCGGAACTGATTCCCGACGCGAACATCCTCGAAAGCCAGTTCCCGGAAATCCTGGCCGACATGGATCAGAAGCACATGCGCCTTGCCGAAATCTCCGCACTGTTTGCCGCTGCCGACGAAGAGGATTACGAAGACAGCGACGACACCGGCTTCCTCCCTGCCGCCGAGGTTAAGGCGCTCAAGGCCGAGCTGAAGGAGGCCAATGCCCAAGCCAAGTTGGCGAAACGGGAGAACAGGAACGACAGGGCTTTCGCTGCTAGAGCCCAGGTTGCCGAGGCGCGGCTTGCCCGGCACAAGGCTCTGGAAGATGAAGGGAAGCAATTGAAGGCAGAACTACGCGCCACAGAGAAGAAGCAGGAAGACCTGGTCGCCGCAGCCCGGGACAAGATCAGCTTGGAAGAGGCAAAGCTAGTGATTCTTGATCGGCTGCATCGCTTGTTGGTGCAGACCTATGAAGGATACCTGCGGGAAGATCAGCGGGCGTGCCTTGCGGTGCTGGAGAATTTGCATGGGAAGTATGCAGTTACGGCCAGGGCAATTGAGACCAAGCGGGATGATGCGGCGGCGAAGTTGAAGGGGTACTTAGTGGAGCTGGGTTATGAATGATTGGTCGCCAGTTCCGTTTGGTCAAATTGCCAAAAAGCTCGTCAACGGAGGAACCCCGCCGACTGACGTAGACCGTTACTGGAATGGAATCATTCCTTGGGTAACTGGAGCCGACTTTACGCCCTCTGGAATTGGAGGATTCAGACGCTTTGTTTCGGAGGAGGCAGTAAGAAAATCCGCGACAAACGTGATTCAGCAAGGACAGTTGTTGTTGGTAACCCGCACCGGAGTTGGGAAACTTGCCATTGCGCCATGTGACATTGCCATCAGCCAAGACATTACTGGTGTTTATGTCGATGAAGAACAGGCTGATACGGAGTTCCTTTTCCATCGGATGCGACTGGGGGTGGAAGACCTCAAGAAGCTGAATCAAGGCACCAGCATCAACGGGATTATCCGTTCGGACCTTGTCGCTTATCCGGTGGAGTTGCCACCACTCCCACAGCAGCGCCGTATTGCCGATATCCTATCGACGCTGGACGAAACGATTAAGCAAACAGAGGTGTTGATTGCAAAGATGCAGCAGATCAAGGCTGGGCTAATGCACGACCTGTTCACCCGGGGTGTTACCCCCGAAGGCCACCTCCGCCCGACCCGCGAACAAGCGCCCAACCTCTACAAAAAATCACCACTTGGGTGGATTCCGAAGGACTGGGAAGCGGAAAAGTTAGGCGGCATATTGCGACGATGCGGTGGCTATCTTCAAACAGGCCCTTTTGGAAGCCAGCTCCATGCGCATGAGTATCAGGTCGAAGGTGTGCCCGTCGTGATGCCTCAAGACATCAACGATGGATTGATTGGCACAGAGCAGATTGCCCGGATTCACGAGGCACGTGCCAATGAGTTAGCTCGGCATCGAATGCGCCTTGGGGACATTGTCATTGCAAGACGTGGCGATCTTTCGCGGGCGGCAACAATCTGCGAGTCAGAGCAGGATTGGGTTTGTGGAACAGGGTGCTTCTTGCTGCGCTTGGGACAGAGCGCACTGAGAGCAGACTTTGCAGCATACGTTTATCGCCAAGACTTTGTGCAGCGTCAAATTGCTGGAAGAGCTGTTGGAACGACGATGCCGAGTTTGAACAATTCCGTAATGGCAGGATTATTATTTCCTTTTTGCGATGAGGGTGAACAGGCGCTGATAGTTGAACGTTTGGAAGCGATAGAGCATGGTATTCACGTTTTATGTGAGAGCTTATCAGTGTATATAAACCTAAAACATGGACTTGTGCATGACCTACTGAACGGTCGGGTGCGGGTGCCAATAGAGCACAGCCAATGATAATAAAAGGCGTGGAATTTCCTGATCAGCTTATCCTTGACCAGAAAGAGGGCAAGCTCGTCATCTTCGCAGGTGCTGGCGTATCCCTTGTGAAACCATCGTCTCTTCCTGACTTCGTAACATTAACTGAACAAATAGTGTCCAGGAAACTTAAAAATAATGAAAAGGATAAACTGGATCGTGTTCTGGGGGCAAGTAAAAATGCCGGTGTGAATGTCCACAGGGCAGCCAAAGAGTTTATTAATTTGGAAGGTTCCCGGCCTACACTACTTCACATCTCACTCCTCAATCTGTTTCCAGATCTATCGACGGTTCGGGTGGTTACTACTAACTTCGATTTACATTTCAGTAATGCAGCAAAAAAACTGTTCGGTGCACCCCCGGAAGAATATTATGCCCCCGCGTTACCACTAGGAAATGACTTCAAAGGCATCGTCTATCTGCATGGTAGTTTAAATCGCGACGAGCAGCGCTTTGTCTTGACAGATAGTGATTTCGGCAGAGCTTATCTGACAGAAGGATGGGCAACTCGATTCCTATGGTCACTTTTCAGAACTTACACCGTGCTTTTCGTTGGTTATAGTCATAATGATCCGGTTATGCATTATTTCTCCAAGGGACTTTCCTATGACACAATAGGCAAGCGTTATGCCCTCACACCAGAACATCATAGCAAACATTGGAAGTCATTCGACATTATTCCGCTCCCGTATCCTGTCAGTAGAAAAAGCCACAAGGCTATGTTTAATGCTGTTGCAGCATGGTCCAAACTATCTGCCATGGGTGCCCTCGATTATGAACATCGCATCAAATCAATCGTCAATGGACCAACTCATCTGTCGATCGAAGACTCCGACTTCCTCCTCTATTCAATTAAGTATGCAGGGTTTGCTAGGTTCTTTGCCAAGCATGCAATACGAATAGATTGGTTGTCATGGGCAGAGGGTAAGGATCTGCTGACTTCACTAATCCAACCCGATACCCTTAGAGAGGATTATTATAGGGTTCTGGCTGATTGGATTGCTGATAAGTTTCTTATTAAGCATACGGATGTCGTTCTGTCACTGATTCAGCGACATGGACAGAGGTTGAACCCGCTTCTCTGGAATGCTATAGCAGGGGATCTTAATTACAAAGTACGACCTGAACCAACATCTTTCTCTCGTATTGTCTCTGTTCTGTTGAGCTCAGTACATCCCTTTAACGGTAGTAAAAATCTCGACTGGCTACTTGCAAAGTGTAAGATCCCGGAAGATAAATATACCGCTCTAATGCTGTTCGAATTTCTCACTACCCCAAAAATCAATCTCCAACGGAGCTTCTCTATTGAAGAGGGAGAGAAGTCTGTTGCTCCGCGCATGGAGCTTGAAACCAATGGTGATAATTATTGGTTGCGAGACTCATGGGGGAAAATAATCGCTCCAAACATTAAGCACTTTGTTCATGAACTAGAAATTGTTACTTCTGCGCATCTTCTAAAAGCGAATATCCTGCTGAAAAGTTACGGAGGTGAAGATGCATTCGACTTTGTCAGTTATGGGCGTTCAGCAATTGAAGTTCACGAGCAGGACAAATATCCTGATAACCTTGATGTGATAATTGATGCCGCTCGTGACGCCGTGGAATGGCTAATTAAGAACGAGCCGGATACGGCACTTTGTCGGATTAATCGGTGGTATGGGGCCACTCCCGAAATCATGAAGCGCATAGCCATCCACTCATTAGCAGAATGTTCCACCATATCAGCAGACAATAAGGTTGAGTGGTTAGTGGCTCGAGATCTCCTCTTCGACACAGGGTGTGTTCATGAAGTTCATAGGGTACTAAGGATTGCATACCCTAAAACCAATGAAGGAGTCAGGAAGGAACTTCTTAGGGCAGTCAAGAAAGGTTATAGAGGGGAAAGGGCAAAAAGGCTTACAAAGGAAACCAAAGCATATGGAGTATATAGCCTCTTGCATTGGCTCAGATCCGCCGAGCCTGCGTGCGTTCTGGCCATGAAGGCATTCAAGTCGATGCAACAATCAAACCCTTCTTTTAAGCCACGGGAATATCCAGATTTCCACCATTGGTCAGGAGGCGTGAGAGCTTACGGTCATATTAGCCCAATGACTGTGGAAGAGTTGATCTCCAAAGAGCCAGCTGAACAGCTGAATCTCATACTTACATTCAAAGGGGACTTCTTCAATGGTCCGGACAGAGACGGGTTACTGAATATAATTACCCAAGCAGTCCAAAAGAACGTAGATTGGGGATACAAGTTGGCACAATCCCTTGCTGAAGCTGGAGAGTGGGATACGGATATATGGGATCACATTCTTCGCGGATGGGAAGAAGGACTTGAGGATGATGCAAATCTCGTGACTGTCCTCAGGTTACTCCTTGATAATAGCGAGTTGCGAAGTCATGCATACTACATCGCTAACCTAATTCAGAATAGATTCGACGAGAAGAAACAGGTATCAGATGAAGCAATTACCTTGGCAAAGCAGTTAGCTGACCACCTTATGGATTATTTAGAAACGGTTCAAGAAGAAAAGCCTACAGAGGGTGTGAACGATTGGCTCCAGAAGGCAATTAATCACCCTGGTGGGAAATTGGCATCCTTTTGGCTAAATAGCCTGACTCGAGAAAGAAAGGATGCGGGTGACTCGTGGATTGAGCTACCAGTTGAATATCGCCGTTTTTTAGAAAAGATGATCGTCGGCATTTCTATTGAATCTCAGCTTGCAAGGGTCTTCATCGCAAGTCAATTGTATTTTATGTTTTATATGGATGCACAATGGACAATCAAGCATGTATTGCCACTGCTTGACTGGGCCAATCCTATGCGAGCACGACAATGCTGGGATGGCTACTTGTTCTGGGGGAGGTACGGGGAGAATACGCTTCCTTATGTCATGCCTTATTACCGCAGAACATTCCGTGAACTCCATTCGTTGGGAGATGCGCAACGAAAACAATTCTGTGAGCATATGGCTTCCATTGCTATCTATTCCTCTATTAATCCCATTGAAGATGGGTGGCTAAATGAGTTCCTTGGAACTGTAGAGGAAACTGATCGTACTGACTGGGCTGGACAGGTAGAGAACATGCTGAGAGGACTGGAAGATGATGCGGTAAAGCTACTATGGGGGCAGTGGCTCGAGAAATACTGGCATCGCAGGAATCTAGGAATACCAACTGCTCTCTCCCCATCCGAATTGGGTGAAATGGTCACGTGGTCTGCTTGTCTTGGAAGCGTATTCGATAAGGCAGTAAAGATGATTTGTGAGGTCCCGGCACCCGAGATTTCAGATACGTATATGTTTCATCTAATGGATGAAAAGGAATTTGCAAAACAACACACAAAGGAACTTGCCAAGCTACTCCTTCATATAATCCCAAAGATCCAGCAAAGGTGGATGTGCCATGAATTGGTTCCCCTAGCAAAATCGCTACGTGAAAATGGACTTGACGTAAGCACTCTAAAGAAAATCCAAGACGCTCTAATAATTCTTGGGTGTGAAATAAATGATCTATGAAATATTATTTGATAGTAGCCTTATGGCCCGCAATTTACTGGAAATTAGTTTAACTTAGTGAAATTAGTTCAATTTAAGCTAACCGCATAGCAGGGATACTGCGGAACTCAATGAGGTCCTTACATGAAACGTATTGACGCTACAGCCCGTACCGTCCGAGAACTATTGGATGGCGCAAAGTACAGCATCGACTTCTATCAGCGTGAATATGCCTGGCAGGAACGCCAGATTAGAGAGCTGATAGACGACCTAACCGGAAAGTTTCTAGATGCGTACGAGTCGAGCCATGCCCGTCACGAAATTGCTGATTATGGTCATTACTTTCTTGGGTCCATCGTTATTAGCAACAAGAATGGTAGCCGTTATATCGTGGATGGCCAGCAGAGGCTGACGAGTCTGACTCTTTTGCTGATATTTCTTCATCATCGTCAAAAGCAGGAGTCGGAGAGGACCGACGTCCTTAATTTAATCTACTCCTCACGGTATGGCCGGAAGAGCTTTAATCTTGATGTTCCTGACCGGGCTTCGATAATGCAACTCCTGCTCGATCAGGGGCCGGTTGATATTTATGGACATAGCGATTCAGCTCGCAATCTTGTTGCACGATATGCTGATATTGAGGATTATTTTCCAGAAGATTTGACAGGTGCGTCACTTGTCTACTTCGTTGATTGGCTGCTTGAAAACGTTCACCTTGTTGAAATCGAGGCCTATTCAGACGAAGAGGCATACACGATCTTTGAAACAATGAACGATCGAGGATTGTCCCTTAGTCTGGCGGAAATGCTCAAGGGATACATCCTTGCAAACGTTACTCATGAAGCAGACCAGCGAACGGTAAACGACTCCTGGAAAAATCACATGCAGGCGCTTAAAGCCTTGGGTGAAGAGGAGGATGTCGACTTTTTCAAAAATTGGCTTCGTGCTCGCCATGCAGAGAGCATTCGCCCTGGGAAGAAGGGAGCTGAGAATAAAGACTACGAGCGGATCGGGACCGAATTTCATCGGTGGGTTAGAGATGTAAAAGATACTTTGAAGCTGACGGGGTCTGATTCTTTTGTTCAGTTCGTGCAGCGAGATCTGGATTTTTATGCACGTCAGACGCTGGCGATACGGAAAGCTGCAAGAACTTTAACTACCGGATGGGAATCTGTACGTTACGTTGAAGAGCGCGGATTTACTCTTCAGACGCAGGTATTGCTTGCGGCTCTTTCTCCTGATGATGCTCCAGATATTGTTCGTCGGAAGGTGGTACTGGTTGCCGACTTTTTAGATATTTGGTTGGCACGGCGAGCCTGGAACTTCCGCACCACCAGCTATTCATCAGTTAAGTACACCATCTTCATGTTTACGAAAGAATTGCGAGGAAAGACTCTGGACGAGCTGAGCATATACCTACGCCAGCAACTGGATGATCAACCTGAGACTTTTGCCCGCCAGCCACGCTATCGAATGCATCAACAGAACTACCGACAGGTCCGCCACACCCTTGCCCGCCTGACTAATTGGGTAGACCAGCAGTGCGGGCTGGCATCCCATTTTGATGATTTGATATCCCAAGGACAGGGTAGACCATTTGAGGTGGAACATATTTGGTCGGATCAGTATGAACGCTTTGCCACCCTTTATGCGCATCCCAGCGACTTTGATGAAGCTCGTAACCGACTTGGTGGCCTGCTTCTTCTTCAGCGTGGATTGAACCAAAGTTTGGGAGATGCCACTTACGAGAAAAAACGAGACGCGTACCTTAGCCACAGCCAAAACCTCTTGGCTCGCAGCCTGCATCCTCTCGCATATCAGAACAACCCGGCATTCGCACGGCTAATTGAGAAGACAGGGTTGACCTTCAGGGCATATGAAGCTTTTGGCCCTGCCGAGCAGGCAGAACGGCAAGAATTGTACATAAGATTGGCAGAGTGGGTTTGGAATCCATCGCGACTTGACCTTGATGGCGAGAAACCACCCATTCCGGAGCCTCTTGCTGAACCAGAGGACGAAGCTACTGATCCCATCGACCGACCTGCCCGGCATGCTGCTAGGATGGCTTTTTGGACTGAGTTGCTGGTCTACTCTAAACAGCGGGACACACTCCATGCTAACATTTCGCCGAGCAATTATGGATGGATTGGGGCCCGGAAACATGGGCAGTGGTGGAATTACGTCGTCCTACAGGATGAAACACGAGTCGAGCTTTATCTCGATGAAGCTGATCCGGCGGTAAACAAGGCGGCTTTCGATTCACTTCACCTGCAACGGCAGGCGATTGAAGCCAAATTTGGAGCGACGCTTTTCTGGCAGCGTCTAGATGAGAAGCGCGCCAGCCGAATAAGTTTTTCTGTTTCGGGCGGATGGGTTGATGAAAATACTTGGCCAACTGCAATTGAGCACTCGGTCTCGGCTATGAACCGGCTGTACGGTGCGCTTGCTCAGCCGGTCGAGGCTTTACGCGGAGGCATAAATGGGGCAACTTGTTGATCTTGATGTGGGCAGTCGCATAAAGAGGTAAACCCTTTCATGTCAGAATACCATCACGTAGAAAAACCTTTCCTCGACCAACTCGCAGCCCTCGGCTGGAAGGTCATTGACCAGTGGCAAGGATTCATCCCCTCCGATCCGACGGCCAGTCTGCGCGACACCTTCCGTGAGTGGCTGCTTCCCGAGGTCTTCCGCAACGCAGTGCGCAACATCAACCGCAATGCCGACGGCATCCCCTGGTTGAACGACCGCCAACTCGACGACTTGCACTCCCAGATTCTGCGCCAACCCAACCGCACCATGTTGGAAGCCAACGAAGCGGTTCAGGCGCTCTTTCTCAAGGCTCAGGTGGAGCGTAACGAAATCACCGGCGAGAGTGATCCAGTGGTCCAGCTTATTGACTTCGGCCACCCGGAACGCAACCAGTTTCATGCCATAAACCAGTTCCGTATCGACACCCCCGGCTGTGTGAAGAACTGCATCATTCCGGACATCGTGCTGTTCGTGAACGGCATCCCTCTGGTGGTGATCGAGGCCAAGATCGGTGATGCTACCACTGCCAACCCGATGCACGCCGCCTTCGAGCAACTTCTCCGCTACCGCAACGGTCGCCCTGAAACGGCAACCGCTGGCCTGCGCGAGGGGGAGCCGCGCCTGTTCCATACGAACCTGCTGCTGGTGCGCACCTGCGGCGAGAAGGCGGAGTTTGGCACCATCACCTCGGGCCACGAACATTTCCATGCCTGGAAGGACATCTGGCCGGAGGAGAACCGAAACTATACACCACCATTGGGGATCGAGCGCGAACAGGAGCGGCTGATCCAGGGACTGCTTGCCCCGGCGACGCTTCTGGATGTACTGCGCACCTGCACGGTCTTCAAGGACACCGACGACGGCAAGCGGGTGAAGGTCGTCTGCCGTTACCAACAGTATCGCGCCGCCCGCCGCATCGTCGAGCGTCTACGCAACGGGAAAACGCCAGAGGAACGCTCGGGCGTCGTCTGGCACACCCAAGGATCGGGGAAGTCGCTGACCATGGTTTTCGTGGCGCGAATGATGCGGGCCTCCAAAGACCTGTCCAATTTCAAGATCCTGCTGGTCAATGACCGGATCGATCTGGAAGAGCAGCTTGCCCGCACCGCGAAACTCATTGGCGGCAAGGTAAACGTAATCGAGAGCACGGAAGATCTACGCGAGCACCTCTCTACCGACGCCTCCGACATTAATATGGTGATGGTGCACAAGTTCATGGAGCGTGCCGATGCATTGCCGTCAATGGTCGCCGAGGCGCTGGCCAGTTACCGTGCGCTGCCCTCGGGTGAAACATTTGGTGTGGTCAACCATTCTGAGCGCATCCTGTTGATGATCGACGAGGCGCACAGAACGCAAGGCTCCGACCTGGGCGAAAACATCTTCGAGGCCTTCCCCAACGCTACACGTATCGCTTTCACCGGCACACCGCTGATTACCGAGCAACACGGCAGTAAGCGCACTGTGAAGCGGTTTGGCGAATACATCGATACCTACAAGCTGATGGACTCGGTGCATGACGGTGCGACGCTGCAAATCCTTTACGAAGGGCGCACGGCTGACACCGCGCTGAAGGACAAGCACGGCTTTGACAGCAAGTTCGAGGACCTTTTCCGCCACCGAAGCGAAGAGGAACTTGTCGCCATCAAGAAGAAATACGGCGCCAGCGGCGACATCCTTGAAGCCGAGAAACGTATCGCCGCCATCGCCCGCGACCTGGTGGAGCACTACATCGACAACATTCTGCCTGACGGCTTCAAGGCCCAGGTGGTCTGCCACTCAAAGCTGGCGGCGATTCGCTATCAGAAATCGATCCGCGAGGCTCTGGCCGAACGCCTGGACCGGGAGAGGCTGAAACCAAAACCTGATACGGAACTGATGCGTCGCATCGCCTTCCTGAAGGCCGTGGTGGTGGTCTCCGCAGATGCCACCAATGAACTGGCAGCCATCACCGAGGCGCGCAAGGAAGCCAAGCGCTGGAACGCGGTGGAGAACTTCTGCAAGCCCTTTGACCTTGGCGCCCGGGACAAGGATCAAACCGGTATTGCCTTCCTGATTGTCTGCGACATGCTGCTGACCGGCTTCGACGCGCCGGTGGAGCAGGTTATGTACATCGATAAACGGCTGCGCGAACACAACCTGCTGCAGGCCATAGCCCGCGTGAACCGAGTCAGCAAGAACAAGCACCGGGGCTTCATAGTCGATTACATTGGCCTGGCCAATCACCTGATTGAGGCGCTCAGCATCTATTCCGAAGAAGATGCCGAGGACATTCAGCAGGGTCTGAAGAACCGGCTAACCGAACTGCCGATTCTGGAGGAGCGCTATCAGCGCCTCCTGCAGCATTTCCGCGCCGCCGGCGTGGCGGAGATCGAGGACTTCGTGAAGGATAAACTGGGCTCGCCCGAGGCAGATGTGGCCGTGGTGCATGGGGCGGTTGGGGCGATGCAGGACATCAAGCGACGGGCGGACTTCGAGGTTTACCTGAAGAAGTTCCTCCAGAGCCTGAACCTGATCCTCCCCCACGTGACTGGGCATCCCTACCGTGGCCCGGCAAGGCGTTTCGGCTATCTCCTCCGCATGGTCAAGGAACGCTACAAGGACGACTCCCTCGACATCTCTGACGCCGGCGAGAAGGTGAAGTCGCTGATCAATGAACACCTCATCGACCTCGGAATCAATCCCAAGATACCGCCAATTGAGCTTCTGTCGGATGATTTCATGGCCAACGTGCAGAAGCATTCCCAAGGGAACCCGGAGGCAAAGGCGAGCGAGATGGAGCACGCCATCCGTAAGCACTGCACCATTCACTTCGATGAAGACCCGGCCTTTTATAAACGCCTGAGTGAAAAGCTGGAGAAATTGATCCAGGAACACAAGGACAACTGGGAGGTGCTGGTTCAGGAATACGAGCATCTGCGCAGCGAAGCGTTGGTGGGAAGGACCGAGGCCATAGAGGGACTGACCAGGGAGGCGACAACCTTCTACGACTACGTGGTGCAACTTGCTTTCAAGAATGGCGAAGTGCCTGTCAATCATCGGCAGCGGTTGAAGAAGCTGATGTCCGGTATCGTCGAGATGCTGCAGGGGACCATCGGCATCATTGATTTCTGGAAGAAACCGATCGAAGTGAAGAAACTCCGGGGGAACATCGACACGGAGATCCTGCTGACCGAGATCCCTGAACTCCTGGAGAAACACGAACGGATAGCGGTGGAGATCGTGAAGCTCGCTGAGAAACGCCACCTGGAGCTGATAAAATGAAGGCGAAGCGAAACCAAGACATCTCCTACCAGGTTGTCCGCAGCCGACGGGCCACTGCCGATATCGTTATCGAACGTGACGGTAGAGTCCTCGTCCGTGCGCCCGACTCGCTCCCTGACGAACGGATTGAGGATCTGGTCGAGGCAAAGCGCTACTGGATCTACAAAAACCTCGCTGAATGGCGCGACTTGAACACCACCCGCGTGCTACGGGATTACAGGAACGGCGAAGGGTTCCTCTACCTGGGCCGCTCATATCGCCTGCTGCTGGTCGCAGATCAAGATGAACCGCTGCTGCTGAAGAACGGGCGTTTCTGTCTACAACGTGATCTGGTGGATAAGGGAGCAATAGAGGCTGCGAAGGCTGCCTTTTGTAATTACTATATAGCGCGGGGAACCGAAAGGATCACCCAGCGCGTGAACTATTATGCGCCCAAGGTCGGCGTTGCCCCACGCGGCATTAACGTCCGCGAACTGGGCAACCGTTGGGCCTCTTGTTCACCGACCGGCAACCTGGCCTTCCACTGGAAGTGCATGATGGCCCCGCAGACGATCATCGACTACATCGTGGTACACGAGCTCTGCCACTTCCATTACCTGGACCATACCGACGCTTTCTGGAACGAGGTCGACAAGGTCATTCCTGCTTACCTCGAACGTAAAGAATGGCTGCGTAAAAATGGGGCGGGGTTGGATGTGTGAATCGAAAGTGAAGAAACATGCTTAATTTCATCAATATAGGGAATTCCGGGGAAACCATACTGAATTCAAAAGGGGCCTTGATCCATACCCTGGCGCACATATTTTATGAACATAAGGTGAGTTTACTATGACAAAAGCTGACCTCGTAGATAAGATCCACGCCAATTCCGGGCTCACGAAAGATGAAGCCTACGTGTATCTGGAAACGATCCTGGAAACGATCAAGAGTACCCTTGAGACG
>JBEKXG010000023.1:0-17845 GCA_049512295.1 Syntrophobacteraceae bacterium | reverse complement strand
TCGTGGTGAACAACCCTCTTAATCTGCCCGTTTTAAACATTGTGTCGAGCTATTTTTCCGGAATGCAATTGAGCCTGTGCGTAGGGCAGCGCGAGGAAATCCGCACGGCCATCGACCGGCTCTACGGTACGGCGGCCCGCGAGGCTGAGGCGCAGTCAAGGGACGGGATAACGATCGGTGCGGACGGCTTCGAGGAAGACCTGGAACACCTTAAGGGCCTGGCCCAGGAAGCGCCCATCGTGCGGCTGGTAAACGTGCTGATCTCCAGGGCGCTCGATATGAGGGCCTCTGACATTCATTTCGAACCTTTCGAGCGCTCCTTCCACGTACGATGCCGGGTGGACGGCGTGCTTTTCGATCTGGACCAGCCTCAGAAGGCCACGCAGTCAGCCATCGTGAGCAGGCTAAAGCTTATGGCCAACCTCAACATAGCCGAACGTCGCCTGCCCCAGGACGGCAAGATCAAAATACGGTTCGGAAACCGCGAGGTGGATATTCGTGTTTCCTGCGTGCCGACCATCTATGGGGAGAGCGTGGTCCTGAGGCTCCTTGCGCAGGAAGGCGTTGAATACGATCTCGCCAACCTCGGCATGGATCACGCAGACCTCGACTATATCCAGCGCCTGATCGAGCGCCCTTATGGAATGATTCTGGTCACCGGACCGACCGGATCGGGCAAGACGACGACACTGTACGGCGTTTTGAAAAAGCTGAATACCGTCACGCGCAAGATCATTACGGTCGAGGACCCGGTCGAATACCAGATAAACGGAATAAACCAGGTCCAGGTAAAACCGCAGATTGGCCTGACCTTCGCAAACGCCCTGCGCTCTCTGGTTCGGCAGGACCCCGACGTTCTGCTCATAGGTGAAATACGAGACAGGGAAACTGCCGATATAGCCATCGAATCGGCCCTGACCGGACACCTTGTCCTCTCAACGCTGCATACCAACGATGCCCCCGGGGCAATTACGCGCCTTCGTGACATCGGCATCGAATCCTTCCTCATGGCCGATTCGCTTCTCGCGATTATGGCCCAACGTCTTATCCGCGTACTGTGCCCCCACTGCAAAACCGAATACACGGCCCGTGAAGGGGACAGGAACCGAATCGGCGAAATACTGCCCGATCTGCCCCCCAGCCTTTCCCTCTACCAAAACAAGGGCTGCGAGAGGTGCGGATACACCGGTTATAAGGGCAGGCAGGGAATTTTCGAGACACTCCCGGTGAACGAGGCCATAAAATCGGCCATAGTCGCGGGCAAAGACGCCGGGAGCATTGCCCATAAGGCGTTTGAACTCGGCTATCGGCCACTGGCGCACCAGGGGTTTCGAAAAGTGGTCGAAGGGATAACAACCCTTTCCGAGGTCCTTAGGGTTACGAGCCTGTCGGTTTGATACTTGGGCCAATTAGAAAATAACAATTACGAATTAGGAATTAGGAATTAGGAATTATTAATCAAGGGGCTCTTTTAATTCGTAATTCCTTCGTAATTCATAATTTGTCCCAACGGGGTTTTTTCCATGAGTTTTTTCCAATACCAGGCGCGGGATGCTAGTGGGGCAACACACCGGGGCGTGATGGACGCTCTCTCGGAACTGGACGCCGCCAGGAAGCTAAAGGCGGGCCGGCTTTTTCCGGTCAGGATCAAGGCCGTAAAAAGCCAGAAGAAGCGGCGGGTTCCCGAAGAGCATATCATCCGTTTCTTTTTCGATCTCTCCGACCTTCTCGTCGCAGGCCTGCCGCTCGACCGCGCCCTTAGCCTCATCAGCAGCAATCAGACCCACAAACGCTTTCAGCGCATGGTGCAGGAGTTGTTCGAAAGCGTTCAGGGCGGAAACGATCTGTCGGGCGCACTGAGTCAATACCGGGACGTATTCGGTACTGTCGCGGATCACATGATCAGGGCCGGCGAAGCGAGCGGCACGCTCGGGCCTATCCTCAAGCGTCTGGCCCAATACCTCGAGCAGCGGCGCGCGTTCCGGCAGGCCATGATCTCATCGATGATCTACCCCGTTATCCTGCTGGGAACCGCTTTGGTTTCGATGGTAGTCCTGCTGGTCTATGTCATTCCGAAATTCGCGCAGATTTTTCATGATCTGAACCAAAAGGTCCCTTTTCTCACCCAGGTTATGGTCAATATCGGCGCATGGCTCACAGAATTTGGATGGATAATCCCGATTGCGATCGCAACGGCCTTCTGGGGAGGTAAGTATCTTCTGCGTCAGCCGGCCGTAAGAAAATTTCTGGATAAATCCCTGTTCTGGTTTCCATTTTCACGTTATTTGATCCTGCACAGCGAGTTGACCCGTTTTTGCCGAACGCTTGGAACCATGCTCGAGTCGGGGGTCCCGCTTCTGCGGGCGCTCAGCATCGGCCAGGAATTGCTGATGAACTCCGTTCTCAGGGAGTCCATAGCGCCCCTGCACCAGGAGATCAAAATCGGGCGGTCGATGAGCGGTTTCTTTCGCAGCCATTCCGCTTTCCCGCAGCGGATGGGAACAATGTTGCGCATATCCGAAGAGCAGGGCAACATAGGAGCCGGTCTGCTGTCTCTTTCGGAATACTTTGAAAAAGAACTTCAAATGACGCTTCAGAGGATCATGACCCTCATGGAGCCTTTGGTAATCTTGTGCACCGGCGGGCTGATCGCCCTGATAGTCATCAGCATGTTTTCGGCCATTTTTGGAATCAATGACATCAAATTTTAGAACTGAGCCCGGAGATCTGATGGAGCAAATCGGAGAACGAAAGACGGAAGACGGAAGGCTGATAACGGATGCCGGAGATTTTCCTATCCCCGATTTCCGTCCTCCGTTCTCCGTTCGAGGTTTTACCCTGATCGAAATGATCGTTGTACTGGCGATCATTTCAGTGACTCTGGCCGTGGTTATCCCCAGAGTCGGCTCCAACTGGAAACAGATCGAGGACAGCGATTTTCTTCAACAGTTCACGGATACAATAAACAGGAGCCGCCTTTCGGCCATGAATTGGGGACACCCGATCGCATTCAGGCTGAACGGGGCCACACGGGTTTACGGTTTTGAAAAATCGCCAAGGAATCCCATACCTCTGAACGCGGAGATATTTTCCGAGCACCTGCAGAAGGACCCGGAGACGGGCGATTTTCTTATTGTTTTTCACCCCGACGGCAGCCTTGTCGGAAACGACTTTGAAGTTGTCTTCGATAACGAGCGCACTTATCACGTCTATATACATCCTCTTTTTGGAACGGTGAGCCTGGCGAGGACGAAATGACGGACAGAGGACGGAAGACGAAAGATGGAACATGGATAACAGATGCCGGAGGTTTTTCGATCTCCGATCTCCGCCTTCCGTCTTGCGTCCTCCGTCCCGGGCTCTCCGTTCGCGGTTTCACGCTCCTGGAGATGCTGGTCAGCCTGGCGATCTGCACCATGATCATCGGCACGGTGATGGGGCTTATATCCGAGTCCATTCGTTACAAGGTCAATTTGAAGGAAAAGGCTTATATTCAGCCCGTATTGGAGTCCGCCGCACAGGTCATCCTGGCCGATCCGGCAAAGGCAACGACGGGGGTTGTGCGTCTCGGGGAGCTTGAGGGATCTCCTGAGGTGGCTGTCTGGCTCACTCCGGTCCAGCTCGAGGACCAGATGGAGGACCAGAAATTAGGCCGGTTATTCCGAGTGATGCTGAACTACGGGTCCGCAAATCTGGAGTTCAGCATAATAATCCGCAACAGAGATTTGCAATAGCGGGGCAATGGGTGAACTACAAATGACGGAGCGCGGCGGTGTGGATAGAGGAGCGCAGTGTGGCGGGAAAGGCTTCACACTCCTTGAGTTAATCCTGGCTACGGCGATCTCCGCTCTGGTAATCGGCATTCTGTCGGTTTGCTTTTCATTTGCGCTGCGGGTATGGCAGAGCACTCAGAATCAAAAGCCGGACCATACTTTCCAGGTGGCCGAACTACTCAAACGGCAACTGGCCGAATGCGATCCGACCCCGATCAGGTTCACCGACAGCGTGCATCCCGTGTTTAACGGGCAATCCAACTCGATTGCTTTCGTAACCGCCCATTCCGTAAAGGCTATCTCACAGGGCGTGCCGGTAGTTGCTCGTTACTCGTATGATCCAGACTCCAAGGTGCTCCACTATTCTGAACTTCTGCTGGACCCCTATCATTCGAAATCCATCGCGCAGTTTTTAGCCGACAAATCTTCCCAGAAAAAAGAGAGTAAAATTGGCTCTTATAGCATTGATTTCCCGGAATTCGTGCTGTCCTATGCGGGCAAGGAGTCAAGGGAGTTTTCGCAATCCTGGGAAGTTGGGGATGAAGTACCGGTGGAAGTCCTTCTGAGGTGGCAAGGGCAGGACTCCAGGGTTCACGCCCAGATTCTCATGGTGAATACTCCGTTTTCAATACGGATTCCAAAACTGCAGGTTCCGGGCTCGGGAGGGGGCGGCATAGACAATGAATAATATCGCCCCGGGCAAATCCGCTTTTATCCAACGGCTCAACAAATTCCACGCTCCGCTGGGCCGCAGGGGAGTGGTCCTTATAGCCGTTCTATGGATTTGCGCCCTTATCATGTGGTTTTCATTCCAGATAAGCGCCCAAACCCGCATCCAGGGAGAGGACCAGCTTCACGCGATACGAAAATCCCAGGCCCTCCACTTTGCCATCGGGGGATGCTATGAGGCCCTGGCACGAATGGGCCAGCCACCTCCCCTGCTATTGGACAAGACCTTCAATCTGAACTGGCAGCCCGATGGGCGGCCTCGCATTGTCGAGTATCAGACCGGCATCGCCATAGTCATTATCGAATCCGAAGACACCAAGGTGAACGTCAACATAACCCAGGAGGCCGCACTCAGGCCGGTGCTTCAGCGAGCCGGCGCCGATGAATTGAGCTCGGAGGAGTTGGCAGACCGGATACTGGATTTCATCGATGCCGACGATCTCCCACGGCTCAAAGGGATGGAAAAAGACGGATATATTAAGGCGGGCCTTAACTACATTCCGTTCAACGGCCCGCTCACCAGCCTGGATCAGTTGCTGCTCGTCCCGGGGATCAGCCATCAGCTTTTTTACGGCTACGATCAAGGAATAGATGAGAGGATGCGCGAGGTCCCCGAGATTTTTGAGGGCATTGTAATTCCGGCCAAAAATTCCCTTTTCAGCCTATTGACGATCTACGGCAACAATGCAACCTTGCCACAAGATGAGGAGCAGCAGGAATCTATGCTCCAAGCGATGTCCTGGAAACCCGGAGGCGTCTATCGCATTCTTTCGTTTGGCAAAACCCCATACGGCCCCCCGAGCGTGGGTATCTGGCTGAACGTGCAATTTGTGAGTGACGGCGTCAGGCCATATAAAGTATTGAGCAGAAGGATTCTGTAGGTCAACCTCGCGGAGCGTGCAGATTGTCTGCGCGGTTAACTAATAAGGAAGCGAAATGCTTAAAAGCATAATTAAATACAGGCCGACCCACCTCTACGCCGTCTATGTGGAACCCACGAGGATCGAAGTCCTCGAGGCGCACAGGCACTGGAGATCGTGGGAAATCTCACCGGCCGAACAGTTCCATGTCCCGCAGGGCGAATCGGTTTTCGATCATCTCCAATACCTGAATCTCAAACCGAAGGGAAGGAAAGGAAGCGCCCTGCTGGCCATTGTGTCGAACGTTTTCTACTCCGTCCACAAGGAACACTATCCGCTGACCATAAAGGACCATCTCGATGATGCGATTCACTTCGACTGGCAGGAAAATATCTTCCACGAGCATGACAGCACCCTGCATTTCTTCGGGCCGCCGGTTGCACTCGATCAGCATGTCTCAGTCCCCATTTTTTCCATTCAAAGGGAGATTTACGACAAACTCAACCAGGCGGTGAATGGACCGCTTTTCCACACCTTTGCCGTTGTGCCGAGCGCGCTGTCGTTTTCCGCCCTCCTGCCGCCGGCTCAGGATGGCGGCGAAGACTGCGAGATAATGGCCCGCAGTCTGGACGATGACAATCTTGAAATACACCGCTTTTACCGGGGGACCTATCTGGACTCCATGGTGGTCGGAAAGTCTTCCCAGAGCCTGGAACTGTTCGCCCAGAACCTCAAATGCACCGGCAATGAGGACTGCGAGGCGCACATTCATCTAGTCTGCACTGACGAAGAGTGCAAATTCCCCAAAGACCCGGCCGCAACATGGGCGCAGGGGGGGTTCCCGATAACGGTGCAAAAGCTCTCCGAGTCTTTCGTCACCGGTTGGATTCGCCGCCTGCTCAAACAGGACGCCATTCACACTTTCGACACCGAAATCCTGTTAAAGCCATGGGAGATTCCCCGCATTGTCTGGCCTCTGGCGGCGCTCATTTTCATTTTCGCACTCTATGGCCTCTATCAGACGCACTCGGCCGAAAGCATGGTTCAGACCGGCAAGCGCCTCAGAGTGCAAATCAATCAGCTCGAAACCCGGTGGAAACCCATCGAGGAACTCCAGACGCGCATTACGAAATTTCGAGAAGACCAGAAAACCTTATCCGAGTTCAACCGCGAAGACTATCAACTGCTGGAGCTTCTGAACCTTCTTACCCTGCTCACCCCGGACGATACCTGGCTCAATTACCTCTCACTTCGCAAAGGACAGCTCATTCTGAGGGGCGAAAGCAAATCGGCGATCAAGTATCTCTCCGATCTATCGAAAACCGACGGGCTCAGCGACGTCAAATTCGCTTCTCCGGTAACCCGGGACCCAGGCACCGACCTGGAGAGGTTTAACGTCCAGCTCCAGTTGGATATGGATAAACTGAAGAAGAACTTTGAAACGCTGCCTGCCGAACAACCTGCAGGGGCCCCGAGTCCTGCTGCCCAGACCGGCGGCGCCGATAGCGCGCCTCAAGTTCGAGCCGCGCCCAGACAGGCTGACGAGCCGGAAGAGGTGTTCGAAGAGGCGCCTGAACAGGAGACCGGAGCCGATGAGGCCCAGGAGGTCCCCGAGGAGAACCAGCAATGAAAGTCAAAAGGCCGAATATAAGAATTGAGGATATCAGGAAGCACCGATGGTCAATAGTGGCTTCAGTTATCGTGGTAATGGCCCTTGCCGCAGCCCATTTTGTCTGGCTCGCCCCCATATTCGCACAGAAAGAGACGCTCGACGCCAAAATAAAGCAGCAGCATGAACTCATCGCCAAGTACGAACAAAAGCTCAATCAGGGCCAAAGCATCCAGCAAGACCTTGCAAGGCAGGAGGGAGAGCTTAAAGAAATGCAAAAAAAGCTTTTCCGGGGGACCGACCCATACCAGCTCGCCGCATCTCTGGGAGACCTGCTTTCATCGAAGGGCGGCGCAGACGGGCAGAAGCTGGACATCAAGACCTACCAGGTGCTTGCCAGCAAAGAATATGGCCTCTATCAGGAAGTCCATCTCAGATTCAATCTTATGACCACCGTCGACGGTCTGCACTACTTTCTTGCCAGGGTCAAGAGTTCTCAATTCGCCATCCTGGTGCAGGAAATCAATATACAGAAAATACAAAGAAATAAGGGACCCGACCTGGTAGTGAACGTAATTCTTGCAGCTCTCATGGAAAAAGGAGAAAAATCGAAACCGGAGCAAGGAGCAGGGAGCTAGAATCCCCCCGCCCCTCTCTAGAAAAGGTCGGATTGGCTTTTGGCAGTCTCCACGCTCCGCGCTATACACTTCTTTACCTGTAACTGTTGACCGAGTGTGATATAGTGCGGCCCACTTAAATGGCGTTGTCTGCGCGCAGGTCAGCAGTTCTCTTATCAGGAGGACCCCCTTTAATGAGAACATGCCAGTCTATCCTTGCAATAATACTGGCTATTACCTTTGTTTCATGTCAGTCTTCGCCACAGGCCCCGGTTATCCGTGAGGACCGGCCAAGAACTATCCCGGCGGCTCAGGCGCCAACGGCCCCGGCACCCGCGTACCCCTCTGCTTCCATACCGGATGAAACCGCGCCATCCGCAGGCGCTGCCATCCCGGATAAAGTCGCCGCCCAGGCTCAACCGGCCGATGACCAGGGGGCGGTTTCCAAAACAATTTCTATCGGAGGCAATGTCAAGCAGGCGAAAAAGGTCCCCCCGATAAAGCCCGTGATCGCTCCCGTTCAATCGGGACTTTTGAGCCCCTCAACCCAGGAGGTCCCCGGCGGTGCTCCCGCATCCACGCAGAAGGAAAAGCAGCGCATCGTCCTTAATTTCGAGAAAGCCGATATTGCCGAGGTGACCAACCAGATATTCAGCGATCAGTTGAAGCTCAATTACGTTATGGACCAGACCCTTCAGGGCCGAATCAGCATGTACATAGAGGGTGATTTCGACAACGAAGAAATCCTTCAGGTGGTGATAAGGGCCTATCAGGCAAACGGCTTCAGCATCGTCCCCAGGAAAGGGTTTTATTTCATTCAGCTTTCCCAGAAAACGGGAGGCGGCGGTCTTCCTGTGGCCAATGCGCAACTGCTGGGAGACGAAAAGGGGACAAGGCCGCTCATAGTAATCTACCGGCTCCGCTTCATGGATACCAAGCAGGCGACCAACCTGATCACCCCCTTCCTGACCCCCGGCAGGAAGATCATGGCCGACACGCTTACCAACAGCCTTATCTTCGTTGAAGAAACCGATAACGCCCGCGTCCTTGTCAATCTTATCAAGACGATTGACATAAACATTCTCAAGGAAATCAGCATGGAGATCGTCCCACTTTATACGATATCTCCTCAGGACGCCGTTCAGGGGATGGAAGCTCTCATGAGCAAGCTTGGGGGGTTAAAGGAGAGCGCCATCAAGAACAGTTTAGCGCTTATGCCCCTGAACAATTTCGGAGGTGTGCTGGTCATGGCTCAGAACCCCGACCTGCTCAATTCGGCCCGGCAATGGATACAGACCCTGGATGTGCGCGGGGTAGGGAACAACCAGGAACTCTATGTGTATTTCGTCCAGAACGGCCTGGCGAGAGACATTGCTCAGATCGTGAGCGCGGTGCTGGGGCTTGGAGGAGGAGGCGGCGGGATGGGACAGCAGATTGTGCCATCCGGGCGCTCCGCAACCCGTAGCGCTTTCGGTGGCGGAGGCGGGGGTTCATTCGGAGGCGGGGGAGGCGGTTCATTTGGAGGAGGAGGCGGCAGTTCATTTGGAGGAGGAGGCGGCAGTTCATATGGAGGAGGAGGCGGCAGTTCATTCGGCGGCGGCGGCAGTTCATTCGGCGGCGGTTCATACGGCGGGACCTCAACGACGGGCGGCACAGGCGGGATCGCCGGAAGCTCATACGGAACCACAGCTTCCCGATCTACGGGCACTACCACCGGCGGCTCGACGGGGACCGGCGCGGCGGGCACGGCGGGAGCGGGCGGGGGAGTGAAGCCTGGCGGCATCTTCACCGGTGAGGTGATGATAATTCCAGACGAGGTAAATAACGCTATAGTTATCCGGGCAAACGCCGTCGATTATGCAAAGGTAAAAAAGACGATCGAGACCCTGGATATTCTTCCGAGGGCAGTGCTGGTAGAGGTGATGATTGTCGAAGTGAATTTGACCAAGGAATTCAGCTACGGGCTGCAATACTATTTCCAGACCCATCCCAGCACCAACGCCGGATACAGCCTTTCTTTCGGCGGACTGTCCAATACCGGCTCCTCCACCACGCTTACGAGCAGCACCACCTTGACCCCAACTACTACTTCCGCAGGCGTATTTCCTCTTGATATCGGGTCAGTGGCAGGCGCCGGGCTTGGCCTGGCCTGGGTCGCCAATGCACAGAACCTCGCGGTGCTTTTGAGCGCTCTGTCCTCAAAAACAGTCATCAACGTGCTTTCCACCCCCACGCTGCTGGCAACAGACAACAAGGAGGCAACCATTACGGTTGGCGGCAGGCAGCCGATTCCGACTGGTACAGTTAGCGGCACAACCACGGGAGCTGATCTTTACAGCACGATCGAGTACGCTGAAACCGGTGTCATCCTGAACATAACCCCGCATATAAACGCCGGGGGCCTCGTCCGGCTCGAAGTGGAACAGACGGTCCGACGCACGGACCCGACCAATGCGACCGTAGGGGCCAACAATACCGCGCCAACCTTTACCGAAAGGAACATAAAGACCACCCTCCTTGCCCAGGACGGCTCCACGGTGGTAATCGGCGGGATAATCGACTCGTCGAACTCAACCGGGAAAAGCGGAATTCCCTACCTCCAGGACATACCACTACTCTCGCCCCTTTTCTCCGCCCGGTCGTCCAGTTTGGTCCGGACCGAGCTGCTGGTGGCCATTACTCCGCATGTGATCGACCAAAGAAGTTCGAAAGCTCCAGCCGAACTCCTTCTGAAGCTCAAGAACTTGAGACAGAGAATCGGACAGTGATCGAGAGTGAGTGACGAGCCCTGCTTCGCTCCAGGGGTTCCGGGTTCAAAATCCCCCCTTTTCTAAAGGGGGGAGCATCGCACCCTATGTCCCCGAACACCTGCTACCCATCTCTCGGGTCTGTACACCCTTCGGAAAAGGGGGGACGAAACGCGGTGTCACAGTTCAGGCCACCGGCGCGCGATTTCAAAAAGGGTCCTCACCCCGAACCCGGTTGCGCCCTTTGGAGAAAAGCCGGTGTCTTTGTCGGTCCATGCGGTGCCGGCAATATCCAGGTGTGCCCAGGGGATGTGCTGCGGCACGAACTGTTTGAGAAACATTGCCCCGATGATCGTCCCGGCGCTGCGGTCCCCAACGTTCTTCATGTCCGCCACATCGCTTTTCAAAGCCTCGAAATAAGAGTCCCAGAGCGGCAGCGGCCAGAATCTTTCCCCAACTGAAGCGCCGATCTGCTGAATGGAGCCGGCCAGTGCTTCCCGGTTGCCAAGGATTGCGGCCACATCCCTGCCAAGCGCAACGATGCACGCCCCGGTAAGGGTGGCAATATCGATCATGAGCGCGGGATCGAAGCGGCTGGCGGCATAGGCCAGCGCATCACAGAGCACGAGCCTTCCTTCGGCGTCGGTGCTAATGATTTCGACAGTCTGCCCCGAATAGGAGCGAAACACGTCTCCGGGTTTATATGCCTGGCCGCCCGGCATGTTTTCCGTACATGGAAGTACGCCCACCACACGCTTGTTGAGACCGGTGCGGCCGATCACCTCGAAGGCGCCCAAAACGGATGCGGCACCGGCCATGTCCTGCTTCATCGCGTCCAGTTTTTCGCTCCGTTTGAGTGAAATGCCACCGGTGTCGAAAGTGATGCCTTTGCCGATGAAAACGATCGGGGGGTCGTTTTCCGTACCAGGCGGCGCATGCTCTATGACGATGACATAGGCCGGTTCACGGCTTCCACCTGCAACTGCGGCAAAGGCCCCCATTCCCATGGAGCGCGCTGATTCCAGGTCGATTATTTCGATTTTGAACCCGAATTTTGCCGCCATCCCGGATGCCGTGTCGGCGATAAATCCGGGAGTCGCCCGGTTGGCCGGTGATATGGTCAGGTCTCTTGCCAGCAGGACCCCGGCAACTTCAGATTGGGCCAGAGCGGCGATTTCCCTCAGCGAGGGTCCAGGATCGGATTCGCAGAGTAGCAGGATGGAGTCGGGACCTGCCGGTGCATCCGAGTTTTTGGTCTTCAGTTCGTTGAAACGATGAAGCCCGGCCATTGCACCGGTGAGCGACTCCCTCAGCAGGGTCTGTGCACGGCATGAAGATGCCTCTCCGCAAAGCCCGTCGAACGCCGAAATAGGAATGCCCGGCCGCTTTAAGCCCATCTCGCGGCATTTTCTCAACGCGAAGGCGGCGGCGTTTTTCAGCTTTTCGGTTTCGAACTGGTCCGCCGGGCCAAGACCCGCAAGTATGACGCGCGGCACCAATGCATCACCTGCAGGCGCATATAAAACGGCCGCTTCACCGGACTTGCCCTTAAAGTCAAGCAGCGCCGCTGAGTGAGTGAGCCAGTTTCCGCCATCCTCCAGAAATGCTTTCAAACCCGGAAGATGCTCTCTGGATTTCTCGAAAACAAAAAAGACGGCGGCATCGGTTCGCCACTCGTTACGGGGAACAATTTGCCATTCGATTTGCATTTAAACCTCGATTGGAGATTATCACGTCTAAGTCGAACCAGACTCATAGTCAACCTCCTCATTTCTCTACAAAGAAATATAATTCGAAAAAGGAATTCGAAAAGGAATTGACAAAAAAACAGCGCGAAACTAGCGTTTCAACTTTGTAAAATGATAAGAGCGATTTTTCGATACAGGAGAAAAACAAATGACCCAGCGAGTCTTTAACTTCAATCCGGGACCGGCTGCCCTGCCCCTCGTCGTGCTCGAGCGGGTAAAGATGGAAATGCTCGATTTTCAGGGATCAGGTATGTCAATACTCGAAATAAGCCATCGCTCCAAAGCTTTCGAAGCGACTCTCGATAGCGCCGTACAGCGGGCTAGGCGCCTGCTGGGACTCGACGACAGCTATCACGTGCTGTTCCTTCAGGGAGGGGCAAGCCTGCAATTCGCCATGGTCCCGATGAACCTTGCCATTGCAGGCCTGCCGGTCGATTACGTCAATACCGGGACCTGGGCCACAAGGGCCATCAAGGAAGCCCGGCTTCTTGGAAAAGACGTCCGTGTGGCCGCAACCTCCGAGGATATGGAGTTTACCTTCATCCCGGAAGTGATACCGATGAATCCTGATGCCGCCTACCTGCACATAACCTCAAACAACACTATCCGGGGCACCCAGTGGAGGAACTTCCCGGACTCCGGCGCTATTCCTCTTATCAGCGACATGTCTTCCGACATATTCAGCCGCAGGTTCGATCCGCGCCCGTTCGGGCTGATTTATGCGGGGGCGCAGAAAAACATCGGTCCGGCGGGGGTAACCCTGGTCATTGTTCGCAAAGACATTCTCGAAAGAGTTCCCAAAGAACTTCCGACGATGCTCAAATACACGACCTATTCGGAAAACAAGTCCCTCTACAACACGCCGCCCTGCTTCTCTATCTACGCATGCGAACTGGTGCTCAAGTGGATCGAAGATACCATCGGAGGCCTGGACCGGATGGAGAGTATAAACGACGAGAAGGCCCAGCTTCTCTACGACTTCATCGACGGCCAGGACTTCTATCGCGGCACGGCCAGAACGGATTCCCGATCCCGCATGAACGTCACTTTTCTGCTGCCCGACGCCGAACTGGAGAAGGAGTTTCTCGCCGGGGCGGTTGACGCCGGGTTGGTGGGGCTGAAAGGACACCGGTCGGTCGGCGGCTTGAGAGCCTCAATCTACAATGCTGTAAGCCTGGAGGCGGTCAAAGCCCTTTTGGATTACATGAAGGGTTTTGCCGCACGGAAGGGCTAGAGGATTCAAATCCCCCTGAAGACTGACGGGGTGCGGGCACACGGGGGCGCTGTCACATTAGCGGATACTCCACTGATCGTGATATGTCAGCGCGTGGACTATCTTGCCTTGTATGCATCCGTATTTTGCGTCTTTCTTTTTTCTGTGGCACATATAAAAGGAGCCGGGCTTACCGAAGAACAGCCCGGCCCCACTTCAGGGATCGTACTCTATGAGATCATACTATACATAGACTTGACCGTTTGCACGCGTTGACGCGAAGAGTATTGTAGGAACTCGTTTACCGGATGAACCGGAAAATCGACGGGCCGTGCGGAGGCTCAGAAGCAATCATTCTCCGCGCTCCGCGAGGTTAGATCGGCTCGGGCTTGTGCTTTTCCGGGTCGAAGGCTTCTTTTTCCTTGTGCTTGAGACCTTCGTGACCGATATCCAAATCGAGAACCCCACCGGGTTCCCTCACAGAATCGGAAAAACCGAGCACTGCCTCCTCGCCGTCGGCGGGTCTGCGATTTCGGCCGGTCAGCATTCCGTACAGGATCAGGCCAAAGCCGGCCAGAGAGACAGCCGAAAATACAAGGGCCACATACAATCGGTTCATACAAAACTCCTCGGCTTGATGTTCCACCGGTTGCCCGGATAGATTCTCATCTCGATTACGTAGTAGCCCCGATCATTCGGGTAATGGCGCGAGCGCTGGTAGGCAGAGTACTTCGTCCCAAGCTTCAGGACGGCGCCTTGCTCCGAATCGAGCTTTTTCCCATAAGTGAGGTAAATCCGCCGATCCACATGCCCGACCCGCCGTACTTTCATCTTTATCTTGTCACCCTTATGCACCCGCGCCACGTTGATTTGGCGGTTCCGGGCCGGATCGAAGCGCAACTTGATCACAACAGGCTTCTTGGCGGAAGCGGCAGCCGTTTTGCGGGCATGGCGTTCAGATTCATATTTGTGGGCGTGACGTTCAGATTCATATTTGTGGGCGTAGTGTTTAGACTCGAGTCCCTCGGCGGTCTGCCTGCGTTTTTTGTCAATCTCAGCGCTCTTCGGTGTGGTCTGGGGCTGTCCAAGCTGTCCCGGATACCGGCGCTCACCTTTTCCAACCTGTGGGACCGGAATCGGTTTTTGGGCCTCTATGCCCGCAGGAGGCTGTTGCAGCCCGCCTTGAGCTGAAGGGCCTCCCCCGGATTCAGGCGACAGCGCGGGTGGCTGCGAAGGGGCGTTAGGGGTTCCAGGCGCCTGTTGGCCGCTTTCCGCCGCAGGCTCGGGCGATTTGACTTCGGCCAGGTTAACAGGTCCAATCGATGCCGGAGGATAAATCACCCCGGTCTGCAAAAGAGCCAAGCACGTGAGCCCGATGACCAGAATAACCGTTCCAGTGCCGATAATGACGCTGCGCTTTATCACGTGAGCCCTCCCCCGTGAGCAGAGTTATTAAATTGAATTCTGTTCTAGACCTTCATTTAGTTGCTTAGACGATTAAGGCAAGATTTTAGTCGACAAAGAAAAAGTCGGGAAGCGGGAAACGATAAAAAAATTCGGCAGGATTTACAGGATATAGATTTGTGTCTTTGGCTATGCTGTTGGTTGCAAGGCATCACTCACGGCCTTGGGATTGCGGGCAATGACGACAAGGCAGGCCTTTGCCGCCGCGTCAGGCTCTTTGCGGTTTTGCTCCCAATCACGCAGCGTGCCGAGCGGAATACCATGCCGATGATGACATACCGGTCTTCGCCATACTAATAGCTTGGAGGATAGGCGATATAGGAAGGAATGTTTTATCTTCTACTATTATAGTATCGATAATACGGCTTCCGCTCCTTTATTTTGCTCCCGCTTTGGTGAGCAGTTTCCCAACATCGCGGTGGCCGCCCTGGGAGGCAAGCATCAACGCGGTCCGGCCGTTATTGTCTTTCGGATTTACGAGGGCATTTTTGGCGAGCAGCATCTGCACGACCTCGCGGTAGCCATCCTTGGATGCAAGCATCAGGGCTGTAACGCCGTTGTTGTCCCTGGCGTTGACGTCGGCCTTTTTGGCAAGCAGCAACCGCACGACCACCTTATGGCCATACATCGAGGCATGCTGCAACGGGGTTGCGCCGTCCTTGTCTTTGGCGTTGATCTGCGCCCCCCTGTCAAGCAGCACCTTCACGACCACGAGGCGGCCATTTCGGGAGGCAAGCATCAGGGCGGAAACGCCCTTATCGTCCGTGGCATTGACTTCGACCCCTTTGGCGAGCAACAGCTCCACGACTTCCTTGTGGCCGGCCTGTGCGGCAAGCATCAACGCGGTTGCACCGTCATCCCTACGGGCGTCGGCCTCGGCGCCCCTGGCGAGCAGCACCTGCACAATCTCACGGTTGCCAAGCATGGAAGCAACCATAAGCGGGGTATAGCCTTCATTCATCCTGACATGGATATCAGCCCCCTTGTCCAGCAGCGCCAGTACAACCTCCTGGTTGCCGCTGCCGGAGGCAACCATCAGCGCCGTTTCGCCGTCCTTGGCCCTGGCATTGACATCGGCCCCCTTGTCGAGCAGCGCCTGAACGAGTTCGCGCTCGTCATTCCATGAGGCGGCCATCAACGCGGTCCGGTCGTCAATCCTTTTGGCATTGACGTCGGCCCCTTTGGCGAGAAGCGCCTCGACGACCTCACGATGGCCATTTTGGGAGGCGAGCATCAGCGCGGTCATGCCCTCCTTGTCTTTGGCGTCGATCTCGGCCCCACCGGCGAGCAGCGTTTCGGCGATTTCGAGATGGCCGTCCTGGCAGGCAATCATAAGCGCGGTGTAGCCGTCCTTGTTAGTTGCAGTGACCTTGGCGCCTTTGTCGAGGAGCGCCTGTACGACCTCCAGGCTGCTGTTCTGTGAGGCCACCATCAACGCGGTTTCGCCGTCATCGGCCTCGGCATTGACATCGGCGCCCCTGGCGAGCAGCGCTCGCACAATCTCGACATAGCTCTTCAAGCAGGCAAACATCAACGGGGTGGCGCCGTTTTTAATCTTCGAATTGACCTCGGCCCCCCTGTCCAGCAGCGCCTGAACAATCTCCAGGCGGCCATACCGGGAGGCAAACGACAAAGCGCTCGCTCCGTTATCGTCAGCGGCATTGACCTCGACATCCTTTCTCGCGAGCAGGACATCCACGACTCCCCGCTGGCCAAACCGCGACGCGAGCGTCAACGCCGTTGCTCCCTCCTTGTCTTTGACATTGACATCGGCCCCATTGGCAAGCAGCGCCTGCACGACCTCGCCGTTGCCCTTCACGGAGGCAAGCGTCAAAGCGGTAGCGCCGTCGTCTCTGTTCCTGGCATTGACATCGGCCCCTTTGGCGAGCAGCGCTTCAACCACGCCACGGTGGCCGTTCCAGGAGGCAGTCATCAACGCGGTCCAGTCATCTTTGTTGACCGCATCGACCTCCGCTCCCTTATCGAGCAGCGCTTTCACTATCTCGCTGTGGCCATCCTGGGATGCAATCATCAACGCGGTTATGCTGTCGTTGTTCCTGGCGTTGACGTCGGCCCCTTTATCGGCCAGAGCCTTGACGACCTCAAGCTTGCCGCTCTGGGAGGCAAGCATCAAAGCGGTCCAGCCGGATTTGTCCTTAGCGTTTACTTTGGCCCCCCTGGCGATGAGGCGCTGAACCGCAGGCACATCGCCGCGCATTGCCGCCTGGCTCAAATCCTCATTAACTCCAGCCATGGCGCCGGCAGCCCACAGCACAGCGGCCACCACCAGGGTCGCCATCACTTTTACCTTACAGCCCGCCGGCGATAAGAACTGACGCGGAGAGGGTTTTGTCCCCGTATCCCAATGTGCCCGTGTCTCCGTGTCCCTGTGCCGCCATGTCGTGTCGCCGTGTCGCATCTGCGCGTCCTCCCATATTCGCGTCCCCGCGTCTCCGCGTCTTTTTTTTCCCGTTCCTGGCTTCCCGCTCCTTGTTTTCTTATTTTGCTCCCGCTTTGACAAGCAGTCCCTTCACCTTGGCATAGCCATTCCTGGTGGCAAGCGTCAAAGCGGTTGACCCTTCATTGTCCCTGGCATTGACATCGGCCCCCTTGGCGAGCAGCGCCTCGACGACATCCACGAACCCATTGCCGGAAGCGAACATCAACGCGGTCGCGCCGTTTTTGTCCCTGGCATCGACCTCGGCTCCCTTTGCGAGCAGCGCATCCACAACGTCCGGAAGCCCATCCTCTGAGGCAAGCATCAACGCGGTTGCACCTTCCTTGTTAGTCGCCTTGACATCCGCTCCCTTGGCAAGCAGCGCGTTCACGACGTCCAGGTTGTCCTCCTCACGGTTTTCATCATCCGGGGAGGCAAATAACAGCGCAGTGGCACCGAAGTTGTCCCTGGCATTGACCTCGGCACCCCTGGCGAGCAGCGCTTCAACCACGTCGAGGAAGCCGTACTGGGAGGCAAGCATCAACGGGGTTACGCCATTATTATCCCCTGCATTGACATTGGCCTTCTTGTCGATCAGCGCCTCGGCGACCTCGAGCTGGCCTTTCTCGGAGGCAACAATCAACGCCG
>JBEKXG010000022.1:0-17902 GCA_049512295.1 Syntrophobacteraceae bacterium | reverse complement strand
ATCCTGATGCTCGTGATCGTATCCACAATCTGCTTTCTCGTGCAGGTCTATTCGCTGGGATATATGGCCGGTGATCCGGGCTTTACACGCTATTACGCCTTCATGTCCCTGTTCGCCTGGGCCATGATGAACCTGAGCGTGTCCCCGACGATTCTGCAGATCTACGTTTTCTGGGAACTGGTGGGGCTTTCGTCCTATTTGCTCATCGGCTTCTGGTATGAAAAGTTCAGCGCCACCCAGGCGGGCAAGAAGGCCTTCGTAATGACCCGCGTGGGCGATGTGTCGTTTTTTATCGGTTTCCTGATCCTGTTCCTGCACACGGGCAATCTCGATATCCTGGATCTAAACGGCCAGGCCGCGTCGCACATTTCCCCTCCGGTCCTTACCCTGTCGGCGCTCCTGATCTTTGGCGGAATAGTCGGCAAAAGCGCGCAGTTTCCACTGCTTACATGGCTGCCCGACGCAATGGAAGGGCCCACCCCCGTAAGCGCGCTGCTGCACTCGGCGACGATGGTTGCGGCCGGCGTGTACCTCTTCGCAAGGCTTTTCCCCTTTTTCAGCATGTCGCCGGAGGCAATGAGCGTCTTCCTCGCCATTGGGACGATCAGCATGCTCCTGGCCTCCACCATGGCCATGGTCAGCCGGGACATCAAGAAAGTGTGGGCCTATTCGACCATTAGCCAGCTTGGGTTTATGATAATGGCGCTCGGCGCGGGAGGCTATTTTGCCGGCTTCTTTCATCTCACCACGCATGCCGGATTCAAGGCGCTGCTTTTCCTCTGCTCCGGGGTTTTCATTCACCGCTACGGGACTAACGACGTTTATGAATTAGGCCGTCTTGGGTCCAGGCGGATGCTGGTCCCAACCGTTTCGATAATTTTGGCGGCGGCGGCCCTTTCCGGTTTTCCGCCGCTTTCCGGGTATTACAGCAAGGAGGCCATAATGGGGACCCTTGCAGAACTACCGAACCCCGCCTGGTTGGCGGCAGGTCTGGCCGGGGTTTTTCTGACGGCATATTATTCCTTCCGCATGATTTTTATCCTTCTGCTGCCGCGCGGCGGGTATGTGGTATCGGGTACCGAAAATCAGGTATCATCCCACATCCCACACCCGACACCCGATACCCGCCACCCGGCATCCGGCATCCAACATCTGTGCATGGTTTGGCCTCTGGTTATCCTGGCGGCTGTCACGATCCTCCTGGGTTATTTTGGAATGAATCCGCTGAAAGATTTTCTTGAGGCCGGGATCAAGGCAGGCGCCGCGTTTCAAGAGGGACCTTCCTCATGGTCCCATATGGCGGCGCTGGGTCTTGCAGCCGCCGGAGCCGCCCTGGCGTGGTTCGAATTCGGCCGCAGCGGAGCAAAGCAAATCGGTTTTGTGGAGAGGATTCCGCCCCTGTACCGCCTGTTCGCCGAGCGATGGTACATCGACCATTTTTACAGGCTGCTGGTAAACCTGGTCGTTGACAGGGGCATATCCCTGCTTTGCTATCAGAATGACAACAAGGTGATTGACGCCGGCATCGATGAACTGTGTGAGGCAACGGTCGAAGGTGGCCGGATTGTCGCCTTTTTGCAGTCGGGAATGATCCAGTACAGGCTGCTGGCAATATTTGCGGTCATGGTCCTGCTTTCGATTTACTTTTTCTTCGAGGTAATCTGAGGAAATTTGCCGATGCACATGGCGCCCGCCACATTCCCTTATCTTTCCGCCATCCTCCTGAGCTGCGTCGTTGGTCTTCTGGCGATTATGCTGATCCCGCAGGAGCGGCAGGTCCTGATTAAGCAGGTGAGCGTCTTTTTCTCCGGGATTACGCTCGTTTTGTCTCTGTACGTGTTTTTGGCCTATGACAGGGGTCTGGGCGGTCTCCAGTTCGTGGAAAACGTCCAGTGGATTCCCATGTTGGGCATCAGCTATTTCAATGCAGTTGACGGGTTCAGCCTGCCCAATCTGCTGCTCACGGGCATCGTCTTCTTTACGGGCGTGCTCACGATGTGGGAACTGGAGACCAGGGTAAAGGAGTACTTTGCCCTGTACTTCCTGCTGGTGACCGGCGTATTCGGGCTTTTCATGAGCATGGACCTCTTCTTCATTTTCGTCTGGTATGACGTCTCGCTTTTTCCGATGTACCTGTTGATCGCGATTTGGGGCACGACCCGAAAGGAATACGGGGCCATGAAGCTGACCCTCTATCTCCTGGCTGGGAGCGCCCTGATTCTGCCTGCCATCATTTTTCTTCACGCAAAGTCCGGCATGAACACGTTTTCCTTCGTCTCGCTCATGCAGCCGGGACTATTCACTCCGGGGGCGCAGAAGTTCGCCTTTATACTGCTCTTTTTCGGATTCGGGATTCTTGCCGGCGTTTGGCCTTTGCATACCTGGTCGCCGGTCGGACATGTCGCCGCGCCCCATGGAGTCAGCATGGTGCACGCGGGCGTTCTGATGAAAATCGGAGCTTTCGGGGTGCTTCGGGTGGCCATTATGCTCTGTCCCCTGGGGTGGATTTACTGGGCAAAGCTCATGGCCGTGCTTGCCGCAACGGGGATAATCTACGGGGCGCTTGCCGGTTTGAGGCAGACCGATCTGAAGTACGTGATAGGATACTCCAGCGTATCTCACATGGGGGTGGTCGGCCTCGGCCTGTCAACGGTCACCGCCGAAGGTTTGAACGGCGCGGTGTTTCAGATGTTTGCTCATGGCGTTATGACCGCCCTCCTTTTTTCATCCGTCGGCTATATCTACGACCGGACTCATACGAAGCTGATCCCGGAACTTGGCGGCCTCAGCCGGGTTATGCCGGTGGCCTCGGCGTTTTTCATCGTAGGGGCGCTCGCGAGTATGGGCGTTCCGGGACTGGCGAATTTCTGGGGCGAACTTGTGGTCTTTATGGCCGCTTTCAGAAGTTATCCCATTCTGGGAATAATTGCGGTGCTGGGGCTGGTCGTCACCGCTCTTTTCATGCTTCGCGTCGTGCAGAAGACCTTTTACGGCCCTGAGAACGAGCGCTTCGCTCAGTTGCCGGACATAACGCTGTCGCTTGGAATTCCCCGGATAATCCTGGCTGCGGTCCTGCTGATCCTGGGACTCTACCCCTCTTTTCTTTTTGACGTGATCCAGACCGCATCGGTTCCTTTTATGAGTGGATTGCTTAGATGAACTGGACAATTGCCGGCCCTGAAATATTCTACTTTGCCGCAGCCCTGTGGTTCCTGCTTGCGACATTTATTGGAGACGGTCTCGGGCCAACCTTGTCTGCGGCACAGCCGCCGCCGCGCCGCCGCGAGCACCTGACGGCCCTTTTCCTGGCCTCGTTGGGAATATTGGTTTGCCTGGTCTCGGTCGGCTCCCAGGGCTACCTTTTCATCAGGGCATTCAGGGTGGATATTTTCTCGCAGGTCTTCAAAACGCTGATCGCCCTGGGGCTTTTCCTGATTGTCTGCATATGCGGCGGCATAACCGGCATCGGGGAACGGCGCCATCGGGTATTCTATTTCCTGCTGTTTACCTGCACGCTGGCGCTGATGCTGCTGGTCAGCGCGGACCATCTGCTGTCGATTTACATATCGCTGGAGGTTTCGAGCTACTCCCTCTATATCCTGGTCGCGCTGAGGCAAGACCGGGGTCTCGGGCTGGAAGCCGGAATAAAATATTTCCTGGTGGGGACCTTCGCCTCGGCGGTGATGCTCTTTGGAATGGCCCTTCTATATTCCACGTCCGGGACAACTTACCTTGCCGATATGGCGAGGGTGCTGCCGGGGATAATCAACCAGCCGGGAGTAATAATCGGTTTGCTCTTTACCCTTGGCGGGTTTTTTTTCAAACTGGCGGTATTTCCTTTTCATTTCTGGGTGGCCGATACCTACCAGGGGGCTGCCAACCAGGTCGCAGCCTACATCGCGACGGCATCCAAAGTCGCCGCCATTGCCGTGATTCTGCGGGTGGTGGCCTTTGCGGGGCAGGGCAGCGCCTACCTGGTTCACTGCCTGGTGATCCTGTCCGTTGTCTCGATGACTTTGGGGAACCTTGCCGCCATTGTGCAAAAGGACCTCAAGAGGCTGCTCGCGTTCTCGACAATAGCGCATTCCGGCTATGTGCTGATCGGGATTCTGGTGTTAAGTCCGGCCGGGTATTCAGGCGCCATTTTCTATGCGCTTGCGCTGCTGGTAATGAAATTCACCGCTTTCATGGTGATCGTGGAGCTTGCCTCCGACGGCCGCAACCTGCAGATAGAAGAACTGGCGGGACTCCACAAGCGCTCCCCGATCCTGGCCCTGGCCCTTATGGTATCGCTTTTCAGCCTTGCCGGCATTCCCCCGACAATAGGATTTGCAGGAAAATTCCTCGTTTTTGTCGCGGCCATTGAAAAGGGCTATATCGCGCTGGTTATCATCGCCATGATAAACGTGGTCATATCGCTCTACTATTACCTGCTGGTGATCAAAGCCGCCTACCTGCTCGAACCGGCGGAAGCGCTGCCGCCCCTTAGCGTGTCTTTTGCCGGAAAGCTGCTTGCGGGGACCTCCTCGGTTGTGATCGTAGTCGCTGGTTTTTCCCCCTATTGGCTTGTTCAACTCGCGCAGACCGCCGCCCGGGCCCTGACCTGGACCCATTGAACCGGAAAATCTCCACGCTCCGCGAGGCGTGGTTTCGAACCAGCGGCCGTCCTTTGCTGGTGACTGTCCGGACACGCAGTGGAATACAAGTGGAATACAAGGAGAGAATAAAGTTCAAGCCCAGGGTCCTTGCCGGCGCCATCGATGTTCAACTGGAGTCGTTATACAATTTGAGGTACAATAAAGCATCATGATGAAAAATATGAGCCTTCCTCATATAGTGACGGTGCTTCGGCAAGCCTTGCCGCTCCTCATTGAACGGTACCAAGTCAGATCGCTTGGCCTATTCGGCTCCTATGTGCGTAACTCGCAACATGCCAATAGCGATTTGGATCTGCTGGTCACGTTCCGAGCCCCTCCGAGTTTGCTTAAATTCATCGAACTGGAAAACTACCTCTCTGACCTCATTGGGGTAAAAGTTGACCTGGTCATGGGGGATGCCCTTAAGCCAAGAATCGGCCGGCAAATTCTAAAAGAGGTTTTGCCTCTATGATGGCTGAGCGCACCTACTGTGACTATTTGGAAGATATTCTTGATGCCATGCAGAAGATCAGGGTCTTCGTACGGGGAATGGATTATGAACAATTCCGTCAGGGTGGATTTGCCGGCTCCGGTGCCTTTTCTGCCATAGGCCATCCGCCACCATCGGCCACCCGATACCCGACATCCGACACCCGACTTCTCACTCAGCTTTTTTGCCGGCTGGGTTCGGCTCGGGCGCAGGACCCTGCCCTGGCACCTTCGATTCGTTCCCCTTGGCAATGGACAGTAGTTCTATTTCGAATATGAGAGTGCTGTTCGGCGGGATCTGGTTATATTGTCGAGCGCCGTAGGCAAGTTCGGGCGGAACGAAAACCTCCCACTTCGAGCCGGTCTTCATGTGCTCCAACGCTTCGGTCCAGCCCTTTACAACTCCATCGACACGGACCTCGGAGGGTTTCCCGCGGGTATAAGAACTGTCAAACAGCGTGCCGTCGAGCAGGCTCCCACGGTAATTGACCGTCACCATATCGTTTGCCTTCGGGCTCGGTCCTTTTCCCTCCTCCAGCACCTTGTACTGCAAACCGTCCGGAAAGGTCTCGACACCTTGCTTTTTCTTATTCTCATCGAGAAAAGCTTTCCCATCCTCGAGGTTCTTTGCGGCAAGTTCGTGCGCTCTCCTCCCCTGCGCCATCCTCATTTGTTCCTCGAGTTTATACACGGTTTCGCGAATTTCATCAGGGCTCACTGCGGGCGGCTTCGCCTCCAGCCCGTCACGGGCCGCCTGCACGAGGATGTCCGTATTCAAATTGAGTCCCTGATTCCTGATGTTTTTGCCGAACGTATAGCCGAGGCTGTAGCTGTCTTTGTCCACCTGGTTCTTGATGCGGGCCTGCGGATCTGCCCGGCAGACCGAAGACAGAAGAAAAACGCAAAAAACAGTTGCTAAAGCGCGTGTCATTCATGGCCTCCTGTTTTGGCCTCAGAGATTTCGGGTTATGCGTCTGGTCCCGGGTCAAGACTTGCGGCTAAGGCCGCAACCGGGAACTTCCACCCAAAATGCGGTGGACAGATCATGAACGGATTACGGCACGTAGAGCCGTAACCCAAACCCCGTCGGCCCGCGGCCTGTTGTGGTGTACGGATTGGATTTAACTCTGCCGCAACAGCATGTAAGGAGCGCCGCTCCCCCCCGGGGAGCGGCCCCCTCGCAGCCGGTCAGCCGGCAGACCGGGCTAGTCTGATACCCTGTACGGCCGCATCATCTCATTGTCTTCATGGTCGAGGATGTGGCAGTGCCACACGTAGCCCGGACCAGCAGTCGGGTCAAACCCGTACAGATTTCGGCCTGCATAGGATTGGCCGGGCCTTTGCGGCACATGGGACGGCGTCCAGCGCACCAGCAGTCTCAACACCTGGCCGGGGTAGGCAATCGCGGTTTCCCTCCATCCCGCCTCGGAAGAGGGTGCCGGCATAGGGCTACCGATAAGATACTTGCGTATCGCCGGGTTTCCGCCGACGGCGCCGTCCTGATTAGGCTTAAGGTAATCCAACGGCGGTCCGTATTCAGGGCAGGGGTTGAAGGCCAGGGGATCGGAAGGCTGATTATAATAAGTCATCCCGGAGCACTTCGCCGGATGGCTGGGCTGCCCCGATGCGTTGAAAGTGGTTCCGGAGGGAAAGAAAGCCGCCGCCCATGCGCCGGGAATATATTTCGTCGCAGAGGAAAAACCTATGTAACCGCCGGGGATGCCTGATCCCATCGTACCGTCCGTATCGAAATTCTGCCGATTGAGTATCTGGAACTGGGTGAGGTGCGTGTGCATAGGATGGGCGTCTTCTGTCAGATTGATGATGTCCCACTCTTCGATCGACCCTTCCTGCGGCAGTTCGCTCATTCCGTCAGTTGGAAAATCTTTTGCGATGCTCGGAGAGAGCAGCCCATCCCACCTGGTGTTTTCTACCAGGACCTCTACGGGTCCGCCGAGACCACCGAACTGACCGACCCCCTCGAACTCCTTCAAAACCAGTTGACGCTTCTTGTTGACCACCAGGCCGTTATTGGTGACGCTTGCCAGGCTCACGGTCTGAGCCGGGCGCTTGCACCCCCCCGCAGCAGGCTTGCAGCTTGTATCGCGGCTTTTGAGCGGGATGGACACCTTGAACTGCATGACATAGTGCATCTGCGGCTGGTCGGCCGGACAGGTCCCGCCAACACAGGGACCTGCATAAGGAACCGGGGAAAGGCCGGATGGGAACGGTACAGGCGCGTCGTTTGTGAGCGTAACCTTTTTACCGGCAAGACCCGAAAAATCGACGATGACATAAGTCCGCTGACCCGGCGCGATGAAGACTTTCGAAACCTTGACGGGTGTATTCAAGTAGTTGGCGTCATTCCCTATCACGTAAACGGGAGGCAGGGTTTCGTTTTTCGCTGTATCCCCAAATGTCAGGTCCCACATTCTCGCATTCGCCCCGTCGAGCAGGCGGAAAAGGTAGCGCCGGGGTTCGACCTTCAGGACCGGCCAGGGTGCGCCGTTGACGACAGCAACGTCCCCTATGAACTCGGGGATCCAGAAGGGATGAAGGGCCGGATTTGGCGGCGGGCCGTTAAGGCATTCATCGAAGTCCCCGCCGGCGCCGCAGGCCGCGGTCCCGGAAGTGCTCCCGTCAGGAAAGACGAATTGGCCGTTTTGGTCGAACTGGCGGTCCTGGAAGACCATTTCGATCTCGTGGCCGCCCTTGGGGAGGTTGTAGGGCTCATGGTCCGGGTCGCGAAGGAAGTAAAAGGCCTCGAGGCCGCTGTATACGTTGGTGCGGGTGATTCCCAGGGCATGGTCATGGAACCATAGTGTTCCGGGCTCTTGAGCGTTGTCATAGATGTAGGTGGCCCGGCCTGGGGTAGGCTTGGCGAAAGACTTCTTCGCCAGCCACGCCGAGTATTGGTGAGAGCCGAGGATGCCCTTCGTGTAGCCGGTGCCCTTGAGACCTCCATAGAGAGCGTTGAAGGTCGAGAACCCGGGACCGTTGTGGCTCGCGGATGCCGGCGTAAACCACGCATCCGGGCCTCCGTCATAATACGACGGGTCCTCGGCCCCATGCAGGTGCGGCACGGCAGGTATGGGACCGATGAAGGGGCTGTCGCAACCCGGGGGTATGACGGGATTGAGTGGGTCCGTCATGCAGGGATTCTGAACCTGCTTCATGCTGGGAAAACGAATCGTTGTATGAAGAGGATCGGCCCAGTGGATAGTCGGGTCAACGCTTAAGAGCCCCTCAACCAGTCCCGTACCGGACTTGTGGGCAGCAATTGGCTGGCCGAAGCTGGGCAGCATGTTTTGGTACGTTGCTACCGTCGGTACGTTTCTCTGGGCCTCGATTGTGACTGAGGGCCACAAAGCCGGCCCAAGGACGTGTCCGGTGAATGAATCCGAGATCTCGTATGCCCACACGCGGGTTTTGCCAAACCCGGAGGCGGGCAGCACCTGCTGGTCGATCTCCTTCATCTTGACCGTCAGGTAAGGATGAGCCGCTGCGTCCACCCTTGGAAGCGTCCTGTTATAGCCCGGCCCGAAGATGGGCAACGTGGTCGCTCCCGACGTAAACAGGGGAAACACCGGGCCGGTGTTATTCAAGTATGCCGTTTTGGCATCGAATGCTGTTTGAGGGTAGAGGGTGCTCGCAGATGCACTCCCGGCAACCAGCAGGCCAGCTCCAAAAAACATAAGAAAAATTGGAATGTTAAGATGTTTAATCAGTCTGCGCATACTCTTTTCTCCTTCTTCTTCAGATTGACAACAAATAAGGCGGTTATGATTTCTGCGCCGGCGTTCTTTTGTTTTTCCCCTCGCCGGCAGGCGCCTGACAACCTCATTCGGAACGCTGTGAAGCTGACGATGCGTAACAAACCGATTTTTCAGTCAATTCGATAAACTTAAAGACTGCGTACCTGGACATCCCTTTTTATGGGGCAGGATAAATGCGACTCTCCATCAGGTAAATAGGAGGAAATATGTATTTTGCCTGTTCTTCTCCCTCCTTTTAACGAAAAGAGCGCTGCTCGCGACGCTGCAAATCAGGGAAACCACGTATTTTGTTTTACGCTGTTATATTTATGGAGGTTGTGAATGGCAAAAGAGAGGTCTTCTGCGCCATTGCCCGGGGGTCCGGGGCTTTATCGGGGTGGCAGTTCGCGCATAACACGGGCTGAGGGGAGTTGAGGTTCCACGGCGAGGCGCCTCCCACGTGGCGGGGCCGGAATGTCCGTACCCGGCTCCCCTGCCGCTATGGGGGAATAACGGATCGAGACGTTACCGCCCTTAGTGTGGCGGTTGGCGCAACTAAGATCCGAGGACAGGGGCCTGCTGCCTGGGTTTGAGCCGGGACATTTCCAATGTATTTCTCCCACACCGCGATCCGGGCTTTTGGGCAGGGATTCGGGCACCCGGGCGTTTTGTCCCGGTCGTATATCAGTGAGAGGCGCCGGTGGCCGGGCGGGTAAAAGAATAATCAGGCGACAGCCGTCGATTGTCCGCCTTTACCTCTATTAACAAATATTAACTTGAAATTAGCGCCCGAAGTGTGTAGATGACTAAGTTGCCTTAAACGGAGCAAATTTCATGCATCATCACTTAAATATTAACGATTGCAGAGGGAGCGGAGATGAGGAAGTCAGCATTGTTGGCGGCGGTTGTTTGTTTGATTTCTTGTTATAGCATCAACGCGTTTGGCCAGCGTGTCGTACGCTATGTGGGGCCGTCGAGTCTGGCCACCAAGGGAGCCCACGCGGGCGAGGCGGGCATGAACCAGATGTGTCGCAACACGTTTAACGGCAACGCTCGCATGTGCCATGTGGATGACTTTTTCTACTCGGCAGGCATTGGGACAAGCGAGGGCCAACAACTGTGGGTCCAGCCCTCGCTTAGCAACTGTGTGAACGATGGGTCCCAGGTTATGTGTCAGGAGGCCGGAGTGGCTATCACTCCTGTGCCGGAGGCGAATTGGATCCTCGACACGTGCAGCACGTGGAGCGTGTCGACTCCGGGGTCTAACGGCGCGTCCGTGCTGTACAGTAACACAACTGGGTGGACGCTGACCGTCGCGGATTGCAGCACGTCTCACAGGGTCGCGTGCTGTATTCAGTAATCTGTTGGCATAGCGTCGGGAGCCCGGGAGGATCGTCAAATCTTTGAGACTGCCCATAGCCACCGAAGCTAACGTTCAACGTACAGTCCGAACAAGGGGGAGACTGAGGACTCCCCCGCTCTTTTCTTACCGCTTTGAGAGCGTCTTGGTATAATTCGCCTTTTGGATGAATCATCGGTTACGGAATAAAGTGCAGCGGCCCGGGTTCCGCCCTATATCCTCCCGTAAACTCCGGTCAAATTCGCAATCTTTCCGGAAAGATCGGCGGTCAACTGTTTGGCGGTGACTCTCCATTCCCAGTTGCCGAACGTGACAGAGGGAGTGTTCATGCGCGCCTCTGCCCCAAGCTCGAGAAAGTCCTGTAACGGGATTACCACGGTCGAGGCGACCGACATCATGGCAGTCCGCACCAGTTGTCCGGCGACGGTATTTTCGTCGAACTCGCGGCCGAAGTATGCGAGAAGGTTCTCCTTCTCCCTTGCGGTTGCGTCGTGCTGAAACCACCCTTTTACCGTGTTGTTGTCGTGCGTGCCGGTGTAAACCACGCAGTTCTCCACGTGATTGTGGGGAATGTAAGGATTTGTGGACAGGTTGTCTCCAAAGGCGAACAACAGGAGCTTCATTCCGGGGAATCCGTTCATGCTCATGATTTCCCTGACTTCAGGAGTAATGACGCCGAGGTCTTCGGCAATTATCGAAAACGAGGGAAAGCGCCTCAGCAGCGTGTGGAAGAACTCCCCGGCCGGAGTTTTCACCCATTTTCCGTTGATGGCTGTTTTTTCCGTCGCAGGCACCTCCCAGTAGGCCACGAACCCCCGGAAATGATCGATCCGAACAATGTCGAAGTATTTCAGATTGTGTTCCATTCGGCTGATCCACCACGCATAAGAGGTTTCCCTGAGCTTGTCCCAGCAGTAAACCGGATTGCCCCACAACTGCCCGGTGGCGCTGAAATAGTCCGGAGGCACTCCCGCTACGAAAGCAGGCCTTTTGTCGTTGTCGAGCTTAAAGTACTCAGGGTTTGCCCAAACGTCAGAGCTGTCGTAGCTGACGTAAATCGGGATGTCGCCTATCACCTGGATTTGCTTTCGGTTGCAGTAGCGCTTCAGGGCCGACCATTGGCGAAAAAAAAGGAATTGATTGAATTTTTCCCGTTTGATCCTGCCAGCGAGTCTTTCCGTCCATTCATCGAGCGCGGGTTGTGCCCTGTCCCTGATCTCCAACGGCCATTCGTTCCAGGGGGCGCCCGAGAAGCGCTCCTTGAGGCTGACGAAAAGGGCGTAGTCGTCAAGCCAGTGTGCGTTGGCGTTTACGAACTTCTCATACCCGCATGTGGCATCCGGCATTTCCCTGAATTTTTCATAAGCTATTCCCAGGACGCGGTCCTTGAACGCCGCTGCCTTGCCGAAATCCACTTTGGCCGAATCGAAAGAAGGGGCCCAGCTAAGATCGCTCCACGAAATATATCCGTCATTGACGAGCTGGTCCGGGGCAATCAGGAGCGGGCTTCCCGCGAAGGCCGAAAAACTGCAGTAGGGAGAGCTTCCGCAGGCGGGAGAAGAGGGATTGAAAGGAAGCACCTGCCAGACCGTCTGGCAGGAGTCCTTGAGAAAGTCGGCAAAAGCGTAAGCCCCCTTTCCCAGGTCTCCTATGCCGAAATCGGAAGGCAGTGAGGTAACATGCAGCAGAATACCGCTTTTGCGCAATTTCAATTGACGCTCCTGATCGGGACAAGATTGTTTTGTGCACTTTGACGGGCCGTGGCAATTTAGTATATCGAAAATTTAAGGCTTTCCAATAAAAGATGGAAGTCCGAAGAAAGATGCACTCCTCAGTGAAGCGCAGGACGCGCGGCGTCGATCCGACCCGCCGCCGAAGGCAAGGGCCGGGTGGAAGGGCCGGCGATCCTGGCCGCGGCGGCTCGCCGCCCGCTTGATCGTTTCAATGTTTTCTTTTCGATGATATATATATGCCTCCAAAAGGGGAAGTCAATGATCACAAAAGGTCTTCTTGACAGGATCTATGAGGCGGCCAGCATCCAGAGGTGGAACGATCACGTTCGCCCCGTCGAGTTTACCGAACTGGACAAACAGGCGCACAAAATGATTCTCGCCTATGTGCTCGGAAAGCTTGAAGAATCCGAAGGACAGGCCCAGATCGACTGGCTTAAACTGATCGAAGGCGGGATTTTCGAATTCTTTCCTCGAGTCATCCTGACCGACATCAAGGCCCCCGTTTTCCACAAGCTGATGAGCAAAAAAGGGCGGGAGATCAATACCCTGGTGCTCCAGAAGATAGATGAAGATATTAAAGGCCTGGGCGGAGATTTCGGGGAGAATTTCAGAAGATATCTTTTTGACGGCAACTACGCCCGGTTTGAAAAAAGGATACTAAAAGCCGCACATTATCTTGCCACCAACTGGGAGTTTCAGATCATTTACAACACCGCCCCGTTCGTCTATGGAATCGATAAAACGAAAGAGGAAATCGAAAACCAGATAGAAGACCACTACGACCTAATCGGCGTGCAGAAACTCTCGCTGCGAAAGAAATCCTTCGGCTTTATAGACCTTTGCGCGCAGCTTCGGTTCCAGCAGAGATGGGCACATTCGCCGCGCGTGCCAAAAACGTCGGTCCTTGGACACATGTTGATAGTGGCCATGATGTCCTATTTTTGTTCGGTGGAAATGGGCGCCTGCCGCAAACGCACCTACAACAATTTTTTCAGCGGACTTTTCCATGATCTGCCCGAGGTGCTGACCCGCGATATTGTCTCGCCGGTGAAGACTTCGGTTGAGGGCCTGGACGAAATAATAAAAGACTATGAAAGAATGCAGTTCGAGGAGCGCATTCTGCCGCTTCTTCCCTCCTCGATTCGGGACGAAGTGCTCTATTTCATACAGGACGAATTCTCAAACAGGATAATGGAGGGCGAAGCGGTCACGAAAGACATTCCCGGACCCCGGATGGAGCGCTATAACCAGGACCGCTACTCTCCGGTTGACGGCGAAGTGATCCGAGCCTGCGACAAGCTCGCGGCCTTTATTGAAGCCTCGCTCTCAATCAGCCACGGCATCCGTTCCCAGCACCTTATTGACGGCAGGACAAAAATATACCGGGAGTACAGCAATCTGGAGTCAGGCGGCATCAATTTCGCCGGATTGTTCAATTACTACCGGTGGCCCGAAGCCTCGATGGGAGACGGCGTCGATGCGGCCACTGCTCCGTTATCGGAGCCGGAGTAAATGAGAGCGGTAATCCAGCGCGTTCTGAAGGCGAGCGTCAAAACAGAGGGTGTGGAAACTGCGCGGATCGGCAGAGGCGTCCTGGTCCTGCTCGGGATCACCACCTCAGACTCCGGGGAAGACGCACGCTATCTTGCCGAGAAAACCGCTTATCTTCGAATATTTCCCGATGAAGCGGACAAGATGAATCTCTCGGTTCTGGACATCGAAGGGGAGATTCTCGTCGTATCGCAGTTCACTTTATATGCCGACTGCCGCAAAGGCAGGAGACCATCCTACGCGTCGGCGGCCCCGGCCGATATAGCCGAGGCCCTTTATGAATCTTACGTGAAGGAGCTTCTCAAATTTACCCCGAAAGTTTGTACGGGGTGCTTTCAGAAGATGATGGAAGTTTTACTGATAAACGACGGGCCGGTAACATTGCTGCTGGACAGCGGGAAAAATTTCTGAACGCAAAATCTTCTATGATCCAGTGCCGATTCCAGCGTAAAAACCCCGGCCCTCACAGCATCGATCTAAGGTTACAATACGCTGATCTTGTTGGTTTTCTCCCATTGCCCCTCTTTACAGATCATGCACGTATCGGGAAGGCAAATAATCTCCCCCGAAGCAGTTCTTTTGCCGTCAAAATAGCAGTTGCTGTCATGTAAATCGCTCATTTATATCCTCCTTTGACCGGGGACCGGCCAAGAAATTATCATTTAACCCAACGCAAAGATAATAATCATTCGTAACGTTTTTGCAATCATATGTTTCTAATCGAGAGGTTGTGGGGAGGCGAAAAAAATCCAGGCTTCACGAAATCACTTTGCGATCTCCTCATCGCTCAAATAGCACGCCGGGTCGCAGCTCCACAGGTCGCCGGTTGCGGCTTCGGCGCGAACTCGGAAGTTGCCTCCGCAGACTTGGAGCCATTTGCACTCAGCGCATCGGCCCTTCACGTACAGCTTCTTATCCTTGAGCTGCTTCATCAGGGGATTGGAGAGGTCGGTCCAGATTTCGCTGAATTTGCGCTCTCTTACGCTGCCGAAAGAATAGTGCCTCCAGAACTGGTCGGCGTGGACGCTTCCATCCCAACTGATGCACCCTATCCCCCGCCCGGAATTATTGCCCTCGTTCATCTGGAGAAGAGTGAGGACTTCGGCCGCCCCGGGGGAATTCTCACGCAGCATCCTGAGGTAGAGGTAAGGGCCGTCGGCGTGATTGTCCACTGTCAGCACTTCCTTCGCCTTCCCGCGTTCGTGCAGGTCGGCGGTCCTGTCGATTATGAGGTCAACCGCCTTGCGTGTCTCCTGGTGGGAGAGGTCTTCCTTGATCAAATCACTTCCCCGCCCGGCGTACACCAGGTGGTAGAAGCATACGCGGGGGATGTTATGTTTTTCGAGAAGGTCGAATATGCCGGGAATCTCCTGCGCGTTCAGCCGGTTCATTGTGAAGCGCAAACCGACTTTTATTCCGGCGTCCTGGCAGGCCATGATACCGTCCATAGCCTTTCGGAAAGATCCCTTGACTCCCCTGAACCGGTCGTTCACTTCATCCAGCCCATCCAGGCTTATCCCGACATAGGAGAGGCCTACTTTTTTGAGACTGCCCGCCATTCGCGAATTGATCAGGGTTCCGTTGGTTGAGATCACCGCACGCATGCCCTTGCCGACCGCGTACTCGGCGAGTTCAACGAGGTCCGGCCGCACCAGCGGTTCGCCGCCCGAAAAAAGGACCACCGGCGAGCCGAAAGCGGCAAGATCATCCAGGACCGCTTTGCCGTCGCTGGTGGAAAGCTCGCCCGGGAATTCCTCGTCTTTTGCATGTGCGTAGCAATGGACACACTTGAGATTGCACCGGCGGGTTACGTTCCAGACCACGACGGGTGTTTTATCTGATGAAAACTGCAGGAGATGGGAAGGCAGCTTGCCGCTGTGACGGCCATAACGCAAGGCGTCCGAAGGTTCGACTGTACCGCAGTAAAGTTTTGAAATGCCGATCATGCATATACTCCGCTATTTGATCTCCTTGCTGAATTCACCCGGTCTCAAAGGATACTGCCTGTAGCTTTCACGGATCAGCTCATCAAGATATTTCTGGTGGTCAATTACTGCCTCCCTGGGCAAAATGAACTGGGTCTGTCCGCTTCGATCTGCTATAAGTCTGAACCCGTAATCATAGTCCACCGAAATTCTCAGACATACCTCAGTTGCACTTTCGCCCCGCTCGAGCGCCTGCACGATGATCTCATTGATTGCCTGCTCATTGAAATGAATCTTGAACCCATGCTTTTCATAGAAATCGGCCTCGAACATCCTGAGCTGGTTGTAGAGCGACAGGACTTCCTTAAAAACAGCTTCCGCCGGAACTCCGGTCTTGACATGATGGTGCATCACCACATCGGTCCGGTCCGGGGTGAAAACCAGCGGATAATTGTCGGCGAAATCTTTTCTTATTCTGAAGACCTTGTCCCGGAGCGCGGCTTTTTCTTCATTGATCAGCTTCTGATAGATTTCAAGGTTGCCGGCCCCCTCGGGGTCTTTTAGCAGGCGCTCCAGCTCTTCCTGTGAGTTATTAACGATATCTGCCGTGATGGCAAGATGCCGGATTGCAGATGAGGGGAGCTTTTTTTCAAAGGATAAAATGACCCTTTCGAGCACGCTGACCAGACCGCGCGCGCCGGTCTTCTCCGGGTAGGCCCTTTCGGCAAGGATGCGCAGGGCTTCATCCTCGAACCGGATATCAATTCCGTAGCTCCGGAAGTCTTCCTTTTTCCCGTTGATGATAGGGTTATTGGGGTTCTTCAAAATCTGATACAAATCATTCACTTCGAGCGGCTCGAGGACGGCAATCACAGGCAGCCTGCCCACGAATTCGCTTTCGAAACCGAATTCAATCAGGTCCTCGGCCTTGACTTGCTTGAGAAACCGATAATCGTTTTCACGGCTGTGTATCTGGGCGCCGAACCCGATTTCCTGCTTCTGGAGCCGCTTTTTAACCATCTCGTCAAGACCGTTGAAAGCGCCGCTCATTATGAAGAGTATATTTTTCGTATTAACGGTGCGCTTTTCGCGCTTACCCGTTTTTCGGTACTGCTCGATCGCCTGCATCTGAGAGACCGGATCGTGCGGCACCTTCAGGTCCACATCAGTCTCTTCCATTGGTTTGAGCAACGCCCGCTGCACTCCCGTCCGTGAGACGTCCGGGCCGAGTAGGTGCTGTGAGGAGGCGATCTTGTCGATTTCGTCGATATAAACGATTCCATGCTCGGCTAGTTCGATGTCCTCATCAGCCTGGATCACCAGCTCCCGGATGAGATCTTCGACGTCTCCCCCTACATAGCCGGTTTCGCTGAACTTCGTGGCGTCACCCTTCACAAAGGGCACTGCGAGTTTCTGAGCAATCAGCTTGACCAGATACGTTTTGCCGACGCCGGTCGGACCGATCAGAAGGATATTGTTCTTTATCCTCCCCACCATCGGTTCTGTTCCGAACCTGGCGAGCTTCTGAAGGTATCTTATCCGATTGTAGTGGGTGCAGATTTTTGTGGCCAGAATGGCTTTTGGCTCGTCCTGCCGGATTACGTACTGGTTCAGATAGGACTCGAGTTCTTCCGGTTTCATGTCGAACCGTATATTCTCGGTCCCGCCCGTTTTCTTTTCGCTCTCGGCGGGTTCGCCGGAATGCTCAGCGGCCATCATCGGCGAAATGACCTTGATCCGATAGCCATATTTTTTCGACAAATAGTCGCTGAGTTCTTTTTCGAGCGTTTCCTGGTCAGGGAAATTTGGAGGCTCGTCGCGCATTGCGATTCCTTTCGCGCAAAAACATTAATCCGTTATCTTCATATAAGCATACGGAATCAAATATAAATTATAATTCTTTCCGCATCCGCCGCAATGGTCCGACGCGCAAAGCATACTCGGCGGTCCTTTTGCCCGGGGCTGCCTCCGAATCTCTTCACAGTTTATGTGATCGGATCATTTCGAAGCAAACTTTATAATACGGTCCCGAAAGCGTGATTAATTCAGCCTTGCAGTCTACAAAAGAGAGGGGAGGCTTGCGCCTCCCTCGTCTATGTGAATTCAGGGCTAACTGCGGCGACTTTAATCCCAGGCCAGAATCTCCTCGTCGTAGAGGCTTTCGAGTTTGCGTTTGTGCTTGGCCTCTTCGTTTTCCAGTACCTGGAAGAGCTTGGAAGCCTTTTCGCTCATGCATTTGTCCTTCCATCCCGAATAGAAGGCGTGGGCTTTTTCTTCTTTCTTCATGGCTATAAGAAGGGCTTCCTGGTAGGTGATGGATTCGGTAAAAGGGACGTCGACCAGGTAATCGGTAATCTTCAAGTCTTCCACCTTCGCGAGCTCCATCTTATCGAGGTTCAGCGAGTCCAGGTTCTTGAGCATATCCCTGTGATGCTGCTCTTCGGAGTACATT
>JBEKXG010000021.1:0-18639 GCA_049512295.1 Syntrophobacteraceae bacterium | reverse complement strand
TCTTTTCTTCATCGCTAGTCCCTCCTTTCGGCAGAGGTCATTGCCATAAATTTCTCCGGCAGACTCACTCCCGCTTTCTTGGCCAGCGCCTGCATGGTTTCGATCAGATAGACGCTGTCGAGCTTCCTTTGCGTTGCCAACTGATCGCCGTTATGGTAGGCATTGATGAAGCGTATCTCCCATGGATCCATGCCCAGCTTGGCGGCAATTTTATTCATCTGCACTTCCGTTGCGTAGGTGGCCGGAGTGACGCCGAATCCCCGCATGGAACTGGCCGGAGGCCTGTTGGTATAGACGCAATATCCCTCGATCAAGGCATTGGGAATGTGGTAGGGTCCACAGACCAGATAGCAGTGCTTGTCCACCACGTAGGCGCTCAAAGTGGTATAGCAGCCGGCATCATGGATGCTGGTGACCTGGCGGGCGACAATACGTCCGTCTTTTTTCACTCCATCTTTGATCTTGATATTCCAGTGGCCGCGGCTGGTGGAATAGAGCATCTCTTCTGCCCGGGTCCAGCGCCACTTGACCGGTTGACCCGTCCTCAAAGCCAGCAGCGCCGTGACGTGATCGCAGTGAATGTCGTTTTTGCCTCCAAAGCCGCCGCCTACGGTGCCCCCGACGAATTTGACGTCGCTCAAGCCCATACTGCCGCGCCAACTGCTGCGGGTTCTGCCGGCCCATTTGGTGACACATGCACACTTGATGTCGTCTTCCTTCATGTGCAGCACGCCGGCCAGCATGCCCAAATGGAAATAAAGCGCCTGGCTTACCGTGTAGATGGTGAGCTTCCCTGTCGGCTCCGGGACGGCAAGACTGCACTGCGGCTCCAACGCTGCGTGCTCCATGGGTGGGTGCTGATATTGCTCCTCGAAGATAAAATCGGCTTCCTTAAAGCCAGCCTCCACATCTCCGATCACAACCCTGCGGTTGGGCCGGCCCCCGATTAGAAAAATATTGCCTTCCGGCCTCACCTTGGGCGCATCCGGTTTCATGGCCTCAAAAGGATCGTACACCGGTTGTTCTTCATCGATCTCCACTTTGATCAATTCGATGGCTTTGAGGGCTGTTTTTTCGTCAACAGCCGCCACTGCTGCGATCGGCTCCCCTTTGTAGCGGACTTCTGTCGCGGCCAGCACCGGCTGGTCGGGGACCAGTCCATAAGCGTTGGTCGGCACATCCATATGGGTGATGACCCCTTCCACACCCGATAATTTCTCGGCGGCGGAAGTATCTATGTCACGAATTTTGCCCTTGGCCACCGGACTCCGGAACGCCTTAACCGTCAAGGTACCCGGGACAAAAACATCATCGACATACTTGGTTTCTCCAGTCACATGGGCAAGACCGTCGTAGCGCTTCTTCCTTTCGCCAACTACATGCAATTTCATCGGCCCACCTCCTTGTTCGCCAGCTCCGTGGAAGCAGCCAGGACCGAATCGATGATCTTGACGTAACCTGTGCAACGGCAGAGGTTGCCCGCCAAGGCTTCTTTGATCTCATCCCGGGAGGGAGTGGGATTCTCGTCCAGAAGTGCTTTGGCCGCCAGAATCATGCCTGGAGTGCAAAAGCCACACTGCGTCCCGTAGTGTTCATGAAACGCTTTCTGCAGAGGATGCAGTTCACCGGCTTTGGCTATGCCTTCCACGGTGACCACTTCTTTGCCCTGCACTGTGAGCGCGTTGGTGATGCACGACCGCACCAGTTTGCCATCAAGAATCACCGAACAGGTCCCGCAATCGCCTGTATTGCATCCCACTTTGGGGCTGGTGATCATCAGTTTGTCACGCAGCACCTCCAGCAGCGAGGTGGTCGTTTCGACAAGCACCTGATGGTCGCGTCCGTTCACTTTCAATTCAAGTACAGGCATGAAAACACCTCCTATGATTCTGCGATTTCGCCGAGAAGACGTTTGACCAAAACGCTGCTGACCTTCTTTCGATACCAGGCGGTAGCGCGCACGTCGTCGATCGGAGAGGTTTCTTCCGCGGCAACCTTGGCCGCTTCCTCGATCAAACTTCCCTCCAGTCGTTTGCCCTCCAGTACCGCCGCTGCCTTTCTTGCCAGGAGAGGCGTTGGCGCCACTGCCCCCAACGCGATCAGGGCTTTACTACATGTTCCATTATCCCTTTGCACCGTGACGGCCACGGACACCACTCCGCACACATCGGCCTTCCGCTGGCCGAGTTTGTACCAGCGCCATTCCCAGCCCGCCTTCTGGATAGGAACAATGATCTCTTTTACCAGTTCGTCAGGTTGCAGGGCGGTTTGTCCAGGCCCGGTGAAAAAATCGGCGACCACCACGTTCCGCTCGCCTTTGGAAGATACCAGTTTGAGCTCCGCTCCGAGCGCCATCAGCGCGACTGCCGCATCTGCAGCAGGTGAGGCATTCACCAGATTCCCTCCTATGGTGCCCACATTGCGGATGGCTTGCGACCCAATCGACCCGCAAGCTTGTGCCAAGAGCGGAACCTTTTGTCTCACCAGGGCAGACCGGGCAACTTCGGTATGAGTCACAGCCGCCTCGAGGACCAGACTTTCTCCCCTGGTTTTGATGTAATCCAGTCCGGCATTACCGATGAAAACCAACACCTCCGGAGACAACAATTGCCGATTTACCGCAACCATCAAGTCGGTACCCCCTGCCAGGATCTTGGCTCTCGCGCCGTATTGCGACAGCACCGCGCACGCCTCTGTCAGATCTGCTGGCTTGTGAAATTGAGCATTGGCCATGTTATCGCGCCTCCTTTCAAATGAAAGCAAATCGTCACGTCCTCTGCGCCAAACTGAAGCCATCCGCTAGCGCATCACCTCCTCACTAGTATGTTTTGGTTTATGAAACGCCAGGAGACTGTCCGAGAACAAAAAGAGCGGTAGAAAATTCCCGCTTTGATCCGATTATGAGGATTGAGGTAGTGTATGAGAGCAATGAAATCGGTCAGATATGAAGATTCGTTCAGCCGCCTCTCAGCCTTGGTCATTGCATATTCCTCCGACGATGAAGGCTTCTTTGCTCCCTGCAGCACCTCGTGAGACAATGTCTTCTTCCGAGCAGGGTCGCCGGGTCAGGTTATGACTGCTGCCCTTGTCAGACAACGATGCCGATTGAGGCACGCGGCAATCGCGGTCAATCGAGAACTTTCTGTTCGAACCGTTTGCGCAGCAGATCTTCGCGCACCGGGGCAAAACATTCCATGAAAGCGGCAGGCGCGTCCCCGTCATTGCGTTCGGCATGGGGGACATTGGGCGGAATGTGATAAACGTCTCCCGCCTTCACCTCGTATTCCTTGCCATCTATGGTGAAAACGGCGACTCCCTGGAGGCAGACGCCTATTTGTTCATGGGGATGAACGTGCACTGCAAAAGAGCTTTTCGGCGCCCAAATGCTCATGAGCCCGGTCATATTCTGCCCTTTGGCCATCAATTTGCCTTCAACGCCCTCATGCAAGGGCCAGGATTCGACTTGATCGGGGCTGAGGATATAGGACATGAACAAACCTCCTTGGGGATAGAATTCACTTGTTATACCGGACCTATCGACAAGAATCCCATCTGCATCGCACCTGTACGCGGCTAGATCGGCACGAGCCAATGATTTAAGGCCGCAACCATGCGGCTGGAATCAACGCAATTCAGCACTAGAGCCATAGAGCGCCCTTGTCCGCGCCCCCTACACCTTGCCGGTAAGCCGCCAGGAGGCCCGGTGCGGGGTGGTCGGGTTGCTTGGCGGCGGCCCGCATGCGGTCGCGCAGTTCTTCTTCGGGGATGAGCAGTTCAAGGCGATTTTCCGGCACATTGATCTCAATGAGTTCGCCGTCTCGAACATAGGCGAGCGGCCCCCCATCCCAGGCTTCAGGACAGACATGGCCCACGCAGGGCCCTCTGGTGGCCCCGGAAAACCGACCATCCGTGACCATCGCAACAGATGTGTGCAGGCCCATTCCCACAAGCATGGCGGCGGGGATCGAAAGCTCACGCATCCCTGGTCCCCCTTTTGGCCCTTCGTACCGCACCACCAAAACCGAACCGGGCTGGACGGATTTCTGCATCAGAAACTCGCGGACATCCTCTTCCGAATCAAAAACCACGGCCGGGCCAGTGTGCACCAACATGCCCGGTTCTACTCCGCTTTTTTTCACCACTGCTCCATTCGGGGCCAGATTCCCCGTGAGGACCGCAAAACACCCCGCGTCATCCAATGGTTCGGAGGCCGTCCTGATGATCTTTCCATCAGGTTCGGGAAACGATTCCATGGCTTCGGCAAGATTCCCGCCCACGGCCAAAGGAATGTCCACCGCAAGGGCATCGCGAATGGCCTTCATGACTGCGCCAACGCCACCCACGGAGTGATAGTCGGTCATATTGAATGGCGCGGAAGGCTTGAACTTGGCCAGTAAAGGCACGGAGGCCTGCAGACGATTGAACTCCGCGAGATCAAGTTTCGCCCCCATAAGAGATGCCAGAGCCATGAGGTGTAAGATGGCATTGGTGGAGCCGCCTGAAGCAGATATGTACTTGATGCCGTTTTCCAAATGCCTCTTGGTTAAGAACCGGCTGAGAGGACGCATCTCATCGACCAGTTGGACGATGCGCTCTCCGACATCGCGCGCCTGGCGAATCTTGGCGGCATCGAAGGCCAGCATGGTTGCCGAACCAAAGGGAGCCAGGCCGGCCGCCTCGAGAAAACATCCCATGGTATTCGCCGTCCCCATCATGGAACAAGTGCCGGGGGACGCACAAAACCGCTCCTGCCAGTGGAGAAAGGTTTCGGCATCGATTTGATCGTTGCGACGTTTACCGATCGCCTCCTTAAGGTCCGAGGTCACCATAGTCCGGCCGTCCATTTCGCACGGCATCATCGCCCCGGCCGTCAGGAACAAGGTTGGGAGATCAAGGCGTACGGCGGCCATCAGCATGCCCGGAATGATTTTGTCACAGGAGCAAAGCATGACCAGACCGTCAAATCCATGAGCCCGCACCATTGCCTCGATGGACGCCGCGATGAGATCGCGCTGCGGTAATATGTAACGCTGGCCGGGTCCTTGGGCCATGCCGTCACAGGGAGCAGGCACGCCGAATTCCGCCGGCGACCCGCCAGCCGCCCAGATGCCCTCTCGGACGTAACCGCTGAGTTCCCTGAGTGGCTTATGCCCCGGGTTTACATCGGTCCAGGAATTCACCACCGCAATCTGAGGTTTTTCCAGGTCCTTGCGACGGTACCCGACCGAATGCATCAGTCCCCGGAAGTATGCTTCAGTGATGTCGTCCGCCCCGCCACGTTTAGCTGCCATCATGTCCCCTTTTTCTTGCGGAATTCCACACCGAGCAGCCGCTCGAAAACCTTGATCATGGCACCCTTATCTTCATCGCCAAGGCCTTCGGCCAGAGCCATCTGGTAGGTGGTCGTCGCGGCATGAACCATCGGCAGCGGGATTTTCTTGTGGGCACATATTTCGGCCGCGCTAACCATATCCTTATAGGCGTTTTTGAGCGCGTATCCATCCCTGAAGTTGTTTTCAAGGACCCGAGGTCCAAAGAACTCGGCCGCAAAACTCCGCCCCGTTCCGGAGGTGACCACGCTGACTACTTTTTCGGGGTCCAATCCGAGTTTCACCGCCATCGGCAGCATCTCCGCAATCGCAGCCGCACTGATGTTGAAGAGCAGTTGGTTGATCAACTTGGTGAGCTGGCCGCACCCGAGTTCCCCCATGTACAGCGTTAGGTTTCCCACGGCATTGAACACCGGGAGGATTTCTTGAAAAACGGCTTCGTCACCGCCATACATAATGGTGAGTGTCCCGTCCTTGGCTCTGGATTCCATGCCGGAAACCGGCGCATCAGCGAACTGGATGTCTCGCTCCTTCAACCTGGCGCCGATTTCCAGGGTGGCCATGTATGCCGTAGTTCCCAAGTCTATGACCACCTGTCCGGCTCGAGCCTTGGCGAGCAAGCCGGTTTCGCCGAAGATGACCCGTTGAACGATTTCCGCATTCGGCAAACTCAACAAGATCCAATCGGTGCGCTCCGCCACCTCCGCGGGAGTCGCCGCCGATTTTGCACCTCGCTCCGTCAGCGCAGCAACCGCCGTGGCATCGATATCGGAAACCGTCAGGTCGAAACCCTTCGCCAGGATATTGTGGGCCATCCATCTGCCCATCTGACCCAGCCCAATGAAGCCTATTCTTTCCGCCATATCGTTCCCCATTGATGAATTGAGCATCAAATTCCCAGGCTGCGTGAAGGGTTGTCCGCCACCATGGTCCGAATGTCCTTTTCGCTCAACCCCAACTTCAACATGTCCTGGATATAGATGCCCATTTGCTGGACCGGCACCGGATTCAACCACTGCCCCGCGTCCGTTGACATTATGCAGTGGTCTGCGCCTATTTTACCGATTCCCTCATAGAGAGCTTGTCTCGTGATGGGATGCCCCACCTGGCGGGTAGTGTCGTTGAATACGTGCTCAAGGTAAGTGGCTCCCAGATCGAGCATTTCCTTCATTTCCGCGACGCTGTAATTGACGAAACTGGCCAGGGGATGCGTGACGACGATCTTGTTGACCCCTGCGGCCGCCGCCTCCCGCACGGCCGCCCTGGCCTCCTCTATGGTGACATGGCCGGTCGCCAGAATTGCACCCTTCGCAGCAATGAGCTTGAAGATGGGATAGAGTTCCTGTTTGAGGGTACCGTCTTCATTGAGCAGATAAATGCCTTGCAGGTCGTCGCCGAGTTCTCCCGCCAGATGCGCCACGTGGCTCTTGTTCTGAAGAAATTTCTGCGCATGCAGCGTCGGCAGCCAGACAATTTTGGCACCCAGTTTCAAGGCCGCATCCACGGCGTGGACGTTGATGCCGCCCACCGTCAGATTGAGGGCAATACCGCCGAACACCAGGAAATCGGCCACTTCCGATGCCACTTGAGCGCGGTCGGCGGTGGTCACAAAATGATTCTTGATGACGATCGCCTTCATACCCATTTCCTTGGCCTGAAAGGCCAATTCGACATCGTTCAAGATCCGCGGGTAGACATCCGGAGCCGAATGAATATGCAGGTCGACAGCACCCTCCAAAAGACCCATGACCTGGTTATTGAAACGCAGCTTCATTGATTTCTCTTGCCTCTTCTGGCGATTAACCATCACCCCTTGACCGGCAGCGCAGTGGGAACCACCCATTTTCCGTAGGGGAAATTGCCGACTTTCATGTCAGCGCCATATTTTGCCTTTACTCTCTCGATGGCTTCACTCATGGAAACCACAGCCGGAATCTGCACGCTCTCAAAGTCGGGAAGCCTTTCCGGTTCCGTGACCACAATACAGTCCTTCTTGGCCAGGACCTCCAGGATGGGCATCCACAGACAAGAGTGCCATAATGCCTGCTTGCCGTAAAACACATCTTCATAGAGTCTGCGCATGGCCTCGGGCACCGGCGGCATGTAGTCCTTCGCGTAGCTGTAATGGGCCAACCCGCCGGGCGCGGGCGTAGCCAAAATGATGGCGCCTCCGTCGCGCACAAAGTGATCCAGGTTTGCAATCGGCCAGCAAGAGTGGGCGAACAAACGGTCTCCGGGAAAACTGCCGGTGATCGCCACATCCAGTTTGCCCCCCGGAATCTTGTTGAGATCAAAAGCAAAATGCTTCTGATATTTGGCTACTGAAGCCCTGTGGGCGGCAATCGTTTCCCCGGCGGTGATCTCGATCACTTCCATCTTTGGGTTCAGAATCGCCAGCAGCGACATGTTCAGTCCCGACATACGGGCAGCCTCTTCGATGTCCTCGCGCATGCGGTTCACCGGCGGTTCGTAGCCAACTGCACAGGCGGGGCAGGTCATCAACCGATGATCCCATTCTATGGTTTCGAAGGAGCAGATTCCAGGAAGGATCATGCTGCCGCCCCCGCCGTACCCCCAAAGCGTTGCTTGAGTCATGGTGACCGCCAGGCTCAGGTCCGCCTGGCGCAAACGGCGGTGCACACTGATGGGCGTGCCGTAGCTGGTCACGCCCACGAACTCGAAGTCCCAGGTTTCACGTGCTTTGCTCTGGTAGATGGCGACGTCGGATGCCAGTATTTCCTCTCCGAGTTTGCGTTTCAGTTCCGCTTCGTTCATTTCACGCAGCAGACCGCTGGCCACCAGAATCTCCGCTTGCTTGCCGGCCTCTCTTATCCTTTTCAGGATCGGCGGCAAAATTTTATAAGCCGGCGTCAGGCGGGCAAAATTGTCGACAAGAATAATGACCTTACGGGCTTTGTTCAGTTGCTCCGAAAAGGAAGGCCCGGCAACAGGCTGATCCAGAGCCTTAAGAATGGTCTCGTCAAGGTTGGCAAACTCATTGGGAAAAGGCGCATCAGTATCCAGGACGAGATTCTTCTCAGGAATTTCCACATCCAACGTTCCCTTGATTCCGTAGGGCACATGAATAACGGACATTTCTCTCTCCCTGTCTTCATTGACCGTTCCAGTATGGCTTCCCCTGTTTTCTCAGCCGCCGGCCAGGGCAAGCAGAATCGAAACTTCATCGCTGTCTGCAAGGGGAGTACGCATGGCTTCAGGTCGATTGAAATGGACTGGCGGCCGCTTGTTGATGAACACACACCAGGCTGTGATGATGCGTCCCCGGTCATCGAACAGGCAACGGTGAACCTTTATGCCGAAACGTTCCACCAACTTATCAATCAGCACCTGAAGCGTTGCACCCGCATCCAGGGTTAATTCCACTCGGTTTCGACCTGCTGCATTATTCAAGGGTGGATAAAGTTGCACCCGCACATTCATCCGCTGCAACCTCCGGTTTATCCGCCGAGCTTTCCCCGGGCTTCCAGGTCGTCGGCAATATACTTCAGCCCCAACCGCTCCAACCCTGCCCGAGAGGGTAATCCGCTCTTCGGTTCATATCTCCGGTCTTCGTAATATTCATCAAGTATGGTTTCGAACTTGTCCCGGTCCACCACGCTCCCGCCGCTCGGGCCACCTCCTTTGAGGGGCTCTTCGAAAAAGCGCCTTGGAATGATATCATCGGCGCGTGTGGCTCCGCAGCGCGTGTTGTAGGCCTTTTCAATGTTCCAGGTGCGCTCGCCAACCATCAGCATCTCTTGCTCACTTAAATTGCGGCCGGAACACGCATTATAGAAACGCGTGGCCAGCGTCACGCCCTTTTTGTAGAGCCAGGGGAAAGTGGCCGAGCGATAAAAAGCAAATTTGCATAAGCCGAGGATATCGCCAAGGGTCACAAGGTCTTCGCTGAATTTGAGCATGCGGCCTTTGCCTTTCAGCCCGTGAGCTATATCTGCCGCCTCCTCGCTGCCCCACCACTCCAAGGCTTCCTTGGGCGTCATGATTTCCTCGATGTAGGGGTTGGAACGCAGGTGGTCGCTGCCTCGCGTGGACGTCGCATAGCTTACAGCTCTCACCGGCATCCCTCGAGGATCGCCGGCCGTCATTTCCCCGCCCTTGACATGCATGGCAAAACGCTCGCTGCCTTGACCGAGCTTTTCCGCCGCTCGTTTTACTCCCTCCGCCAGGATCTTGGCCAAATCCCCTTCGCGCAGGGCAATGCGGCGGGTAAGTTCCAGGAAGGCTTCCACGTTACCGAAATTGAGGGGCAACCCATCCGTGTCATTTTCTGTAATGATGCCGTTTTCAAAACATTCCATGGCAAAGGAAACGGTGTCGCCGGTGCCTTCTATATCCAGGCCAAAATGATTGCAAACGTTGGACCATGCAATCACTGCTTCCGGTTCTTTGATGCCGCAAGTCATGGAACGGGCAATTGTTTCCCATTCCACCTTGGCCGTCGTCCCTGCAAAAGGACCGGAAATGATACGGTAATCCCGCCGGCAACGAATGGGGCAGGTGATGCAGGCGCCGGCCTTGATCTGGTAATCGCTGCGAAACACTTCCGGATCCAGCCTCTGCCAATCGTATTCACCATAATTCCAATTTTCCGCACCGTGAATGCCGAACTTGATGCGATGGTACATAAACCGGCAGGTTCCGTACTTGGTGCCACCCACCGAATGGGGGTCGACCGCGATGATTTCCAGGTATTCTTTATAGGCCGCTTTTAGCGCTTCGATGTCCACCACGCCGATGTCCCGAGTTCCGCGTGTTGCGATGGCCTTCAGGTTCTTCGCGCCCATGACCGCACCGAGACCACAGCGGGCGCTGGTCCCTTTGTCAGCGCCATTGTGAAAAATAGCGGACAAATAAACCTGGTTTTCGCCGGCGGGCCCGATGCATACCGTCTGCAGTTCGGACTGCCTGTTCTCGTCCCTGAGCTTCGCGTGGGTCTGCGAGGTCAGTTTTCCCCACAGATGGCCGGCATCGCGCAATTCCACCCGGTCATCTTCAATGTAGAGAGATACCGGCTTTGCGGCTCGGCCTTTGATAACCAGAGCGTCGTAGCCGGCGCGTTTCAGCTCTCCCCCCCAGGGAGCTCCGGCATGGCCGTCCCCATGCATGTTGGTCAACGGGGACCGGGAGGTGACCGTGGTCCGGCTGGCCGCCGGAACACCAGTTCCGTGAAGCGCTCCCGGCGAGAAGATGAGCCGGTTGCCCGGATCGAACGGCCCCACTTCAGGCGGTACCTCATCATACAGGATCTTGGAAGCCACACCGCGACCTCCCACAAAAAGTTCCGTATATTCGGCCCCGAACGCTTCGCTGGTGATTTCACCGGTGGTCAGGTCCACCCTCAATATTTTTCCTGCATAAGAATTCTTTTTGTCGGCCATGGCAGATCATCCTTTCCTTTCCAACTTCTTCATGATCGGATCTTCTCCGCCTGGCTTGGCACGAAGCAACTCATCCTGGGCAGCCAGTAGGGCAGCGTATTTGCGGCGGTTGTGTTCCGAGACTTCGATATCGTCCAGCGCACCCAGCACTGAAGACGGACAGATGGCCGCACAGGCCGGTTCATCACCGTTGCACAAATCACACTTGATGGCCTTATTGGTGACCGGATCTATGGTGATGATTCCGTAAGGACAGGCCCCGACACAAGCACGGCAGCTCGTGCATTTTGCTTTGTCCACCACGACGATCTTGAGTTTTTCGTTCATCACGATAGCGTCGAACTTGCACGAAGCCTGGCAGGGCGGGTCTTGACATTGCTGGCAGGTGACGGGAACATCCACCCCGGTTGACATCTCCACCACGCGGACGCGGGATCGCAGGGGGTTGAACACGTTTTCGTGTTGCAGCGAGCAGTAGAACTCGCAGAGGCGACAGCCGCTGCATATGCCGGTGGCTTCCCAGGGACGGTTGGTATAAACGATTCGTTTCTTCTTTGCCATAGCCATACTCCAATGCAAACGCATCCGGTCACAGCGAGCATTCGCGCTGCTCCCGGCAGACACCAGGTCAACGGCCCACAATAATAATAAAATCAAGGGACCGTTTAGAACAGCGCAGGAACGAAAACACAATAGAGCAACAGATCCTCTGCAATATCCGCTATCTTGTGTTTCATCCCTTTCGGGACCATGAAAATCACATCCGGCCCCACGCTAAAATCCCCTGCGCCCTCGACCCACATTACAGCTCTTCCCTGCAAGGGTAAAAGAATCTCGTCCTGCTCTTCATGAATGTGCTCCGGTATCTCCTTGCCGACGGGCACATTAACCAACATGCAGGTGGCGTTCAGATTATGCTCCTCGGAAGTGATCAGGGGCTTCATTGAGACAGAAGGACGGTGAGGATGGGGTCTCCAGGGAATGTCATCGATTTTTTGACTGATTTTCATATCATTTTCATCCATTAAAGTTTTAGTATCGGGTTTTCCCGGCCACTTGCATCATGGCTTCCCGGTTCCGCATCGGCGCATCTTGGTGTCGATTCAAAATCCTCAAATTTTCCTCGTCCGTACGCAATGTCTGAACCTTGGTGTTACGCGCTCCAGGCTGAATGCCTTCGCTTCGCTCCGGCAGTGGCCGCTGCTGTCTGCACAAGCCTTTCATCTGCTTTGGCAGCCTTTTTGCAGCGGTTCTTGTAATAGTCCCCCAAAGCAGTCTGGATGCTCCGCAGATGTTCATCCATATACATCATAGCCGCGCGCCGATTCCGGTTCTGGAAAGCCTTATAAATATCGCTGTGGAAATTCAAAGACGGATCCCGTAGTAAAGGGAGCACATAGCTTTTTTCGTGCATGAACTGTTCTAACTGCCCCTGGATCGTAATAAAGTGGTGGAGGAGAATTCGATTGCCACTGCTTTCGCAGATGAGGATATGAAAGGTGAGGTCATTTTTCATGAAATCACTGACCCTGTTATCCGCGTGGGCCAGGGCCATTTCATCCAGAACCAGTCCCATTTCCGCGATCTGATCCTCTCTCGCTTTTGGCACCGCCAGTTCCACCGCCCCCAGTTCGATGACCCTCCTGAATTCCAGCAATTCAATGGTCGCCTTCTCATCGTTGATCATTGGCTGGGCCAGGTGATCTATATACAACACGGCAGCAGGCGCCTTTATTACCGTTCCGTAGCCGGGCCGCTGTTCGATCGCGCCAAGCAGTGTCAGCCGGTTAATCGCCTCGCGCAAGGAGGTGCGGCTAACACCCAGTTGAGCGGCAAATTCATTCTGGTTCGGCAGCTTGTCGCCTCCCTTGAACTCTCCACTCTCTATCCTGCGGCGGATTTCCTCAATCACATGGTCGGCAAGCTTTCTCTTTTGAATGCAGGTCATAGGTCTCTTTGCCTGATGAAAAGGCATATTTTGGAGTGAATGCGCATTCGTGCCAAAACGTGAAGCCAGAACCAACTTAGTGAGTTATTCAATAATAAAATCAGTACATTAAAAACTAATCACAAGCATGAATAATGAGTTTGTATTATCATCATATTTTATGGCCAGTCAATAGCAAAGTAGGAGACCATGCCAAAACGGCCCAGTCCCAACATTCTACGGCCGGCCAAAAGGCTCCCGAAAGCGGCGGTGCATGGTATTGCTGCAGCGCAATTCTTGCTCAGCCAGGGGGTAAGAGTGAACTCAGCAGCGCGATCCGCGCGCTTTCTTCGATCAATTCAGCCATATTTTGAGCATCCTTGAGGTCTTTCCCGATCGCGATGATGCCATGTTCACTCATCACCGCACCGAGAACGTTCGGTGCCGCGAACATCTCCTTTAACCAAACAGAGAGTTGCGGCCCCCCCTCCGGCGCCGCAGGCACCAGTGGCAGACTCTTAAGTATCCGTTTGGCATGTACCGTCAGCAGCGGGACCGTCCTGTTACGGACAGCGAAAGCAGTTGCGTAGGCCGGGTGGTAATGCACAATGGCTCTGACGTCGGCGCGGGTCTCGTAAATCGCAACATGGCCGGTGAACTCCTTGGTGGGGTTGCCTTGCCCGGACATGACCCGTCCGGTTTTGTCTGTCAGGAGTAATTGCCGTGCCTCCAAATCAAAAAGAGAAATGCCGCTGGGTTTCACCAGATATGTATTGTCCTCCAGTTTGAGGCTCAGATTGCCTCCCGTAGAGAATTGCATTCCCAGCGAAAAAGCGCGCTGACATATTTTGATGAATTCGGTTCGCTCATCAGGATAAGAAAGCATACGAGGACCGCCTGGTTGATGTTATCGTTTTTTCCGGACTTACGGGTAAACGGGCTGCCCGCCAACGGCCTGACCGTGGCCGGTCAAAACATGATCGGCGCGCTTGATGATTCTTTCCATGCTGTCATAAAGCTCAAACACGTTCACAAAGCGGCCCATCGGAGTAAAGGGTAGATTGCGACGGGTATCCGGCTTCAGATTTTCATCGGCAAACACCGCATCACCGGCGATAACATATATGCCGCCGTCTGTCTTCACTGCGACCGATTGATGACCGGGGCAATGGCCGGGAGTGGAGAAAATCGTGATGAATGAATTATACTCGTGTTCGCCATCGACTGTCTGGAATTCGACGCCGGCAAATGGGGGTTCCACGCCCAGCTTTTTGGAAGAATACGATTTGTAGTAAAGAATATGAGGATCGAGCGCGAATTCAAGTTCTTTGGCGTGAACCAGGTACTTGGCGTTTACGAACAGTTTCATGTTGGCGCAGTGGTCCCAGTGTAAATGGGTGAACAAGACGGCATCGATTTCCTCCACCCCGACGCCTAATTTTTCCAACCGGCGGTCAATTCGAAATTCTTCGGGTTGGTAAGAACCCGGGTGATGCCAGCCGGCACTTTTGGTATCGCTCATTCCCGTGTCTACCAGAATCTTTTCTTTCCCGCCGGTGATCAGAAACGCCCAGGTCGGAACTTCAATTTCCTCCCCGTAGCCCACACCACCGGTAATATAGACGCCCTTATCAAGTTTTATGAACCCGGTATTCATCGGGTAAATTTTGATATCCATTAGATATTCTCCTGTTCATCGGTTACATGCCCATCATGGATAACATTTGTTGTACGGCCGCCCGCACGAAACGCTCGTCGTTGATGTGGGCGGGCAGCTTGATGATTTCAATCGCGGGATTAACCAACCGTTCCAGAGTTTCCAGGAAAAACCGATCTGCGTCCGGATCGAAGAAGGGTTTGCCGATCGCATCGGGTTCCGAAAATCCTTCCAAAGGAATCATAAACTTCACCGGGCCGACAGCCGCATTCACCTTCTCTGCCAGGAATTCAGCAGCCCGACCCATTTCCTCTGCCGTCGCTCTGACCAGCGTGATATTGCGGTTGTGAATGATGAACTTGCGCTTATCCCATCCTTCCGGAAGGGTGTCGAAGGGCCCCATGGTGACGTAGTCAATTGCCCCCGGCGCAACGATGTAGGGTATTGCCATGGCAGCAGGGATGCGCAGTCGATCTTTGCCGGCGTCAAATATGCCGTGGCCGATGTGTGCGATGATCTCCTGAGTCGACCAGTCCATGATGGCGTCGAAGTAACCTCCTTCGGCCAGTTCTTCCATGGCCCGGCCGCCCATACCGTTGGCGTGAAAAAGAATCATATCGATTCCTTTTTCATTGAAGATCCGCTTCATCTTTTTCAAGCCGAGCGTCGTGACTCCGAAAGCCGTAGCCGCAATCACTTTTCGGTCGCCTTTCTGAATGGGCAGGTAGTTCTGGACCATGGCCAAGAGGGCGCAAACAGCATTTTCAAGGATTCGGTTAAAGATGAAATTGAGTCCGAACACATCCGTGACCGCGGGAAAGACTGCGATATCTTTGGTCTGCAAGAACGGCCTCATGTTGCCGGATGCAATAGTGGATACCATTACCTTGGGGAACCCCAAGGGAAGCAGTTGCATGGCGGCCGTGCCAAAGGCCGTTCCTTGTCCGCCCCCCACCGCGATGACGCCGTGGATTTTCTGTTCGCGGAACAGTTCAGATGTCCAGGACACCAGCCCCGCCGTCATCGCCCCGATGATCTTCCCCTTGTCCCGCGTTTCTATCAATTGCTCCAGGGCCCAACCGGCCTGTTCGGCTACCTCCCGGCGCGTAATATCGCCGTTGCCAACAGGAGTTTCAAGGGAGCCGCAGTCAATAATGATGGCATCAAAACCGCTCTTGTGAGCCAGCTCCTTGATGTACAGGCATTCCTCACCCTTAGTATCGAGCGTCCCGATAACGAGTATGGTCTTCCTGATCGGCGTGTTTCCCATAAATCCTAACTCATTTCCCGGCGAATTTTAACTGGAGTAAGATCTCCATCGCCCTTTGGATGCCCTGCCGCAAATACTCCCGGTTCTTTTCGTAAATGGGATATAATATATAACACGAAATAAACGTACCTTAAATGTGTCTGTTCGGCAAAAACGTGGGCCAGGCAACTTCCCCGGGCTCCCCTGTGCGGGGAGCGTTTAAAGCCCCGTCCTACCGGTGGGGTTTCTCACCAGCCTGCCATGAAAAATCCCCCCTTTGAGGGAGCCTTTTCCCCACCTTTGAGGGATTTACTCTTGAAACTACCTCCTGTTTAATGGTTAAGTGGTTCAAAAGCCCTGCGTGTGTGTAACAGATTGAAAAGTATTCGAGCTGCAGGTTTAACGGACTCCGTTACAGTTATTACTCACTCACACGCTCACTCCTCCGGCCTCTCCTTGAGATGCTCCGTCGACACCTGCGCAGTAGTGCCTCTACGAAGTTCACATCATCGGTGTATGTCGGTCATGAGGTGATAAACCGGGGGAAAACGCGTAATTCACCCGAGTTTATCTTTATTTTCACAGCCCGCTTACAGGGAGGAATCCTAATGAGTCGGATTTTGATTTCACCAAGTCGTTATGTTCAGGGAGAAGGAGCTATCAACGAGATCGGTGTGAATGCGGCCAGGCTTGGAACCAAGGCCCTGTTCACGGGAGGCAAAAGAGCCTTGTCGGTGGTCGGCTCCGCAGTCGAGGCAAGTCTTAAGGACAAGGGGATCGGGTGTCATCGGGAGCACTTCAACGGCGAATGCTCGACCAACGAGATCAACCGGCTTGTGGAGGTTGCAAAAAAGGCAGCATGTGATCTCGTTATCACCGCCGGAGGCGGCAAGGTCATCGATACAGGCAAGGCTGTCGGCTACTACATGAAAATTCCGGTCGTTGTCGTCCCGACGATCGCCGCAACGGATGCCCCGTGCTCGGCGCTTGCGGTGGTCTACACCGATAAGGGCGTCTTTGAGAGTTACCTCGTCCTGCCGAAGAACCCGGATTGCGTACTTGTGGACACGAGCGTTATTGCCAAAGCACCGGTTGAATTCCTGGTATCCGGTATGGGTGATGCTCTGGCAACTTTCTGGGAAGCCGATACCTGTTTCAAGAGCTGTAAAGCTAACGTGCTGACCGGCGGATGCCCTCCCTTGCGCTCGGCTCACACTCTTGCCCGACTGTGCTACGACACGCTGCTCGAATACGGCGTGCAGGCCAAACTTGCCGTTCAAAGGCATATGGTGACTCCCGCGGTGGAAGCCATTGTGGAGGCCAACACGCTGTTGAGCGGCCTGGGTTTTGAGAGCGGAGGCCTTGCGGGGGCCCATTCCGTGCACAACGGATTCACGGTTCTGGAAAGTTCCCATCATAAACTCCACGGCCAGAAAGTGGCTTTTGGGACCATTGCCCAACTGGTCATGGAAGGTCGTCCAAATGCTGAAGTCGAAGAAGTGCTGGATTTCTGCCTGTCCGTGGGATTGCCGGTCTGCCTGGAAGATCTGGGGATACACAAGCCTTCGAGCGAGGACATCCGCAAGGTGGCCGAGGCCACGACCGCTACGGGCGAAACTATTCATGCCTCATGTTTCGAGGTGACTGCAAGTATGGTGGAGGCTGCCATCTGGACGGCTGACGCATTGGGGACGGAGTACAAGAAAGGAGCATGATCAAGGCGCTGCTGCCTATATCTATCAGCATCGGTGTCCTCTGCGGCTTGTGGTTTTTCGTCACGACCCGGATCGTCCGGCTCGTGGCCTGGGTTGGTTATGCTGCGTGGGCCGGCTTTTATTATGCGGGGGGCAACAGGGAGGGACTATACAAGTCATTCGCGGCAAATGTGGCCGGTATGGTTCAGGGTGCGCTTTTCTTCTGGCTGTGCAAGCAGTTCGGGGGAGGCAGCATGCTCCTGCTTTCGGTGTGGATAGGGCTGTTTTGCTTTGTCATGACAATTGAAGGGAATGGTGGGGCTGCTTTCCGCGATTCCAGGGCAGTTTGTCGGAGCTGCGGTTTTCTTCGGCAATCTCGGCGCTCACCAGGGGGATATCGTCGCCACTCTGGTGAATACCTGCGCTTGCATGCTGATCGGCAATTGTGCCGGAATTCTTTCCGCGAAACTCCCTGAGTGGTTCAAGGAGAAGGAAGAGGCCGTCAAGGAAAGCGCTTGAGATAGAGCACCGGGGGAGAGGAGCATCAGCTCCCCCGGGCCAATGGCATTGACTTAAGGCCCCCATGCCGGTCTACCGTTTGAACTTTCTGGGAAAAGATCGGTTTGGCCGTTTTTTGCACCTAGCCCGGGAGATTTGCCGGGAGGCGGAAGTCCTGCACGGTGGTACTCCTTTATTATGGGTTGGGATGGATGGATTGTCACAATGCCATCCCCCCTTCCTTTATCTAGGAAAGTGCGTACGGGACCGAACAGTCCATGAAGGGGCAGACGCACGAGGAAGTTTGCGCCTGATCGGATTATGTGGTCAAAGAGACGGAAGCCCGGAAATCCACGGTCCATTAGAATCGGATGTTTTGGAACCACGGGAGCGTGCACATAGACCCACCTGCGACAGCTATAGCAGTTGGCACGTTTATCTTGAATGTAGTGCACAAGTTCATATCCTGACCAGGCTTTCCGAATAAGTACCGTTACTGCGCATTGTTGTGAATGGAGATTCAGTAGAAGAGAATTCATGTGATTTCTGGGAACAGCGAAGGCTTTCCGGGGAGAAGATAGAGTTGGGTGGAGGTCGTCCTCACGACTGTTTCTCCTCTATTTTTGGTAATTCTTATAAAAAAACCTTAAGGAGGATTTACGATGACTAAAGAGGCATTGGGAATGATCGAAACGAGAGGCCTGGTTGCCAATATTGAAGCAGCCGATGCTATGGTCAAGGCAGCCAACGTAGAGTTAGCAGGACAGATTAAAATCGGTGCTGGTTTGGTGACAGTCATGGTGAGAGGCGATGTGGGTGCGGTGAAAGCGGCTACCGATGCCGGCGCGGCGGCGGCCCAGAAAGTGGGCGAGGTCATTTCCGTGC
>JBEKXG010000020.1:0-18692 GCA_049512295.1 Syntrophobacteraceae bacterium | reverse complement strand
GCCCAGGCACGGGGCGCTGTGTCCCGAGCCATGACTATTCTGTCGCAAAAAGAGATCGTGGCCGAAGGTGTTATCACACAGGTCGATCCAACCCTTTGCCGTGCCTGCGGAGAGTGTGAACAGACCTGTCTTTTTGATGCCATAAAGGTTACCGAGGTGGAGGGGGGTAAGAAGCGGGCTGCTGTCACCCAGGCTCTTTGCACGGGTTGCGGGGCCTGTAACGCTGCCTGTCCCACGGGGGCGGCCTCGCTTGCGCATTTCCGCGACAGACAGATAGAGGCTGTGATCAAGGCATTCGGCGATTAGTGTTCAACCCTTAGCTTCAGGAGCTAAAGGTCAAAAGCTAACAGCTAACAGCTAGGAAATTCCATGTCCGACAAATTCGAACCGAGGATAGTCGCCTTTTTGTGTAACTGGTGCGCGTATGCCGGGGCGGACCTGGCGGGGGTCGCCAGGATGCAGTATCCGACCAACGTCCGTCTTATCCGGCTCATGTGCTCCGGGAGAATGAATCCCGGTTTTCTGCTCAATACGTTTGAAGCGGGGGCCGACGGCGTTATGGTCTCAGGCTGACACATCGGTGACTGCCATTACCTGGGAGGTAATGAAAAGTGCCAGAAAGTGTTCGAAGAGACCCACAAAATTCTGAAGCTTCTTGGAATAGACGAACGTTATCTCCGGCTGAAGTGGATTTCCGCTTCAGAAGGGAACATCTTCGCCGATGAGATCCGGTCCTTCACGCAGTTGCTGAAAGAGATGGGCAGGAACCCTCTGGTCGAAAAAGCGGATGCAGAGGTTGTCGCTGTTTAGCGGAGACGAAATGAAAATCAGCAAGGAACAGATCGATTATTGCATGGAATGCGGCGTGTGCACGGGAAGTTGCCCCATAAGCAGAGTGCTGCCGACTTTCTCTCCACGGCAGATGATCAAGCGGGCGCTGATGGATAGGGATGAAACGCTCCTGAAGGGCCGAGAACTCTGGGCGTGTCTCACATGTGCCAGATGCAGCTCCCGCTGCCCCGTGCAGATCGACTTCCCGGAGTTCGCCCGCGGGTATCGTGAACTTGCGCGCAACGAGGGCAACCTCCCGCAGCAAAGCCATCACGGCACATTGCAGGCGATCGCGGCGCTGCAGACCAGGAATATTTCTCAGCGTCGCACCGACTGGGCAAAAGAGGTCGGCAGGTTCCAGACGGCCGGAGACGTCTTCTATTTTGTCGGATGCGCCCCGTATTTCGATGCTTCCCTGAAATACGGGCCTTCATCGCTGGAGATGGCCGGAAATGTCCTGAAGCTCTTAAACCGGATGGGCATTGAGCCTGTAATGAGCGATGACGAGCGTTGCTGCGGTCATGACGCTCTTTGGAGCGGCGATCAGGCGACATTCCGCAAGCTGGCGGCACTCAATCTTGAGATGATCGCCGGTTCGGGCGCTAAGACTCTCATATTCAGTTGTCCGGAAGGATATACGACCTTCAAGACTGAAATTCCAAAGTACTTTGGTGATTTGCCTTTTGAGGTAATCCATATCTCAGAGTTCCTGGCTCGAGAGCTTCCCGGAGCGGGTCTGTCCTTTAAGCCTGCTGAAAACGGGGATGGCGTGGTTACCTACCAGGATCCGTGCAGGTTAGGCAGGAAGGCCGGGATTTACGATCCGCCCAGGGAGCTTCTGAAATTAGTTCCCGGAGTGCGACTCGAAGAAATGGGAATGAACCGCGAAAACTCGGTGTGCTGCGGCACGAGCGCTTGGATTGAATGCTCCGAATGCTCGAAGACAATGCAGATCGAGCGTCTTCAGGAAGCTATCGGCACCGGGGCTTCGACTCTTATTACCGCATGCCCCAAGTGCAGGATTCACCTGACGTGCGCCGAGCAGAATACGGACATTACTCTGAAAATAGATGACTTGTATTCGTTCCTTTTGAACCACATCGAATAAAGTAACAGCTCAGGTTGGGTTGAGCTTTTTAAGTGAAACCCAGCGATGAAGGAGATCACGTTCGTGAATCGGGATGTCCTTGTGATTGGCGGAGGAATTGCAGGCATGCAGGCCTCCCTGGATCTTGCCGAAATGGGGTTCCAGGTTCATCTTGTTGAACGGCTCCCCACTATTGGCGGGAAAATGGCTCAACTTGACAAAACCTTTCCAACCAACGACTGCGCCCTCTGAATTCTGGCTCCGAAATTGATGGATGTCGGTCGGCATCCCGGAATTCGGCTCCTGGCGTACTCGGAAGTGGAAAGCGTGGAAGGAGAGTTGGGCAACTTCCGCGTAACTGTGCGAAAAAGGGCCCGGTACGTAGACGAAAGCAAGTGCACCGGTTGCGGGAGTTGCGCGGAGAAGTGTCCGACTGTTGTGTCCGATGCCTACAATATGGGGTTGGGCAAATCCAGGGCGATATACAAATACTTCGCCCAGGGCATTCCCTCTGCCTACACCATTGACGCAACCAAATGCCGCAACTTTCAGCCGGGCAAAAAATGCGGCGTGTGCTCAAAGATTTGCCAGGCTGGTGCGATTGACTACAAGCAGGAAGATCAGATCATAGAAGTAGATGCGGGGGCGATCATCCTTGCGACGGGCTATGAGCTGTTCGATGCCAAAAAGGTCCCGGAATACGGGTACGGGCGACTGCCTAACGTGGTTACGGCCCTGGAGTTCGAGCGGTTTCTTTCCGCAAGCGGTCCTACCCACGGCCATGTCTATCGGCCTACGGACCTTGCCGTCGAAGCAACGATTCCCAATCTGGAAAAGGCCGTCCAGAAATCTCTTCGAGAGTTTGAGAGGTTTGAGAAGACATTCAATCTGACTTCGGACGAGTTCATCGGCAAGTTCGATGCGGGCGAGCTTTCGGGCAGTCATTACGATGAGTGGGCCGAAAAGTACAAGGCTTACCTGCCGCTGAAAGAGCAACTCGAGAAGACAAAGGAAAAAGTTGAGTCGATGGAAACGGCTCACAGGCTCGCCTTTATCCAGTGTGTAGGCTCCCGCGACAAGCGGTTCAACATACACTGCTCGAGTTTCTGCTGTATGCACTCGATCAAGGAAGCCATCATCGCCCGTGAACACGATCCTGAAGGTGAGGTCTACATCCTGGGGATGGACATTCGCGCTGTTGGGAAAAATTTCGAGGAATACCGCAACCGGGGTGCTAAGGAAGCAGGAATAAAATTCATTCGAAGCAGGGTTGCGGAGGTAACCGAAAACGCTGCTCACAATCCGATCCTTTGGTATGAGGACACCAGGACTCGTGAAGTGCACAGCCTGGAGGTGGACCTCGTAATCCTGGCCACGGCCTGCGAACCCAGCCCGGCAGCCAAGAAGTTCTCCGAGCTTCTTGACATACCTCTGAATGAATTTGGTTTTTATGGAACGAAAACGGTCCCTCCGCTCGATACCTCCCGCCCGGGGGTGTTTACATGCGGGTGCGCTCAGGGCCCAATGGACATTCCGGAGTCGGTAGCGCAGGCAAGCAGCGCCGCCGCAAGAGCGGCCCAGGCCCTGTCAGGTCCTGAGGCAATGCGCCTCGTATCCTGAAGGAGAAAGAGCAAATGAGTGGAAACGGCGGAAGCCAGAACTTGAGCGAAGCGCGGATAGGTGTTTTTGTCTGCCATTGCGGTTCCAACATTGCGGGCTACCTGGACTGTGAAGCGCTGACGAAATATGCGGCCACACTGCCAAACGTTGTGTACGCCAAGAACAATCTCTACACCTGTTCGGAATCGGGAATAGGCGAAATTCAGGCCGCCATAAAAGAACACGGGCTGACGAGAGTCGTGGTATCGTCCTGTTCGCCCAGGACCCATATGCCGCTTTTCAAGAGCGCCTGTGCGGAAGCGGGCCTGAACCAGTATCTGTTCGAGATGGCGAATATCCGGGACCAGTGTTCCTGGGTGCACATGCAGGAGCGGGAGGCGGCCCAGGTAAAGGCGATGGACCTCATCCGCATGGCGGTCGCCAAGGCTGCGCTGCTGGAGCCTGAAGAAGATATCGAATCCTCGCTGGTGAGAAAAGCGATGGTGCTGGGCGGTGGCGTCGCCGGGCTGGCTGCTGCCTGGGCGCTGGCAGATATGGGAGTCGAAGTATTGCTGGTCGAGAGGGAAACCGAACTGGGGGGGCTTTTGCGCCGCCTGAACAGGATTGGACCCTCCAACGAGCATGCGGCGATTCTCCTGGCGCCAATGGTGGAACAGGTAAAGAGCAATTCCAATATCCGCATTCTCCTCCAGACCGAGCTGACCGGCGTGGGCGGTGTCGTAGGCAATTACGAGGTCAGCCTTAAAGGCGTGAGCGGCGATGAAACAAAAGAGACCGTCGGCTCAATAGTTGTTGCCACCGGTGCTGTGCCGTTCAAGCCTGAGGGTATGTTCGGATACAACGGCAAAACTGTCATTACTCAGATCGAGCTAGAGGAACAACTTAGCAAGGGCGACCCGCTCGGCGCCAAAAATGTCGTCATGATTCAGTGCGTAGGGGCTCGGTGTCCCGAGAGGACCTACTGTTCCCGGATATGCTGTCTGACAGCGGTCAAGAATGCAGAGTATATCAAAACACGCGATCCGGATGCGGATGTGCATATTCTCTATCGCGATATCCAGATGTACGGGGCTGAAAACGAGAAGCTGCTCTGGGATACCCGCGGTGCGGGGATAAAGTACGATATCTACGATGCGGCCATCCCGCCTGTAGTCAAGGATGGCGTGGTCGAACTTTTTCAGCCTCTTACCGGGATGACTATAGAGATCCCCTGCGATTTGGTGGTGCTTTCGACCCCGCTGGTTGCTCCCGCCGATTCTGCGGCGACAGCCAATCTCATGCGTATCCCTGTTGACGGAAATAATTTCTTCATGGAGGCCCACGCCAAGTTGCGGCCCCTGGATTTTGCGACAGACGGAATTTTCCTGGCCGGAACGGCCAGATATCCGGCTACCGTTCGGGAAGCCCAGGCCCAGGGACTTGGCGCCGCGTCAAGGGCGAACACCATCCTTTCCAAGGACAAACTTGTTTTCAGCGCACTGGTTTCCTATGTGACCGACCGGTGCGACGGTTGTGGGCTCTGCCTGGACGTCTGTCCCTACCATGCAATCACGATTGAACAATATGAGCAGGACGGACGTGTTCAAAAGAGGGTGAAAACCGACAGCATTCTGTGCAAAGGTTGCGGCGTATGCGGGGCCACCTGTCCCAAAGGCGGAATCCTGGTCCACGGCTTCACCCCGGCCCAGATAATGGCCCAGGTGGATGCGTTGCTTGAGGTGTAGTATTATCAACCGAATTCTTAGAAAGGAGTTCCTCGATGTCTGATGATTATCAGCCGGTCATCGTAGGATTTCTGTGCATCTGGTGAGCTTTCGCTGCTGCTGACCTGGCTGGGGTCAGTCGATTGCAGTATCCACCTAACCTGCGGATAGTCAGGATGATGTGCTCTGGAATGATCGACCCGGAAATTGTCGTTCATGCCCTTTCAAAGGGGGCGGATGGCGTCCTTGGCGTTGGATGTCACCTCGGTGAATGCCATTACCTTGAAGGTAATCAAAAGGCAAACTCGAGGGATATGGCGATCAAGGTAGTGCTCGCAAACTGCGGGATCGATCCAAACCGGTTCCGGATCGAATGGGTATCTTCCGCTGAGGCCCCGCGCTTTGTCGAGGTGGTCACCCGGTTCGTGAACGACATAAAGGCGCTGGGACCCAATCCGTTGCGGGTGCAAAAGGCGGCGGTCAACGCCTGACAGGAAGGCCCGCGCTCTCAGTGCGGACACCTCCGATCGATATTGTTTCGTGATCACCGCGAATATGGCGAGGTAAGATTCTATGGCGGCAAAAGTGGCGGAAGAATGGCTCAATGCGTGTTCCGGATGCGAAATATCCATCGTGGATCTGGGCGAGCGAATCCTTAAGGTGCTCGAACTGGTGGAATTCGTCCATATCCCAGTTCTTCTGGACCACAAGTACTATGGCCAACTCGGAGACGGCAAGCACATCGACATTCCCGAAGCGGACGTCGGCATAATCACCGGCAGCATCCGCAACGAGGAACATCTCGAAGTGGCCGAGGAGATGCGCAAGAAATGCAATCTCATTATAGCTCTCGGCACCTGCGCGACCCATGGGGGTATTCCCGCGCTTGCCAACTCCTACACGAATGAGAGCATCCTCGAGCGCTATTATTCGACCGAGACGACCGACAAAGATCAGCCCCGGCCCAAAGATGGAATTCCACCCCTTCTGGATACGGTCTATGCGCTGGATGAAAAAATCAAGGTGGACGTCTATCTGCCCGGATGCGCTCCGCACCCGGACCAGGTTTTCGCTGCCCTGGCCGGACTTCTCACAGGGAATCCGGCAGCGCTCCCCGACAAGAGCGTCTGCGATTTCTGCCCAACCAGGCGCGAAGGCAAAGGGCAGGTAAAAAAGTTGCGCCGTTTCCTCCATGCTCCTGAATACCTGTCTCAGGACGAACCGCTCGATAAGATGCGGTGCCTGCTCGAGCAGGGTCTTCTTTGCATGGGATCGGTAACCAGGGCCGGTTGCGGCGGCGATCAGCTCGAACCCCGATGTATCAAGGTGAGGGTCCCCTGCAGGGGATGCTACGGGCCGGTCCGGCAGGATGGAAATCAGCTTCTCCAAATGCTCAACGCGCTGGCTTCAAATGGGATCGACATCGAATCGCTGGCTGATTACACCTCGATTTTGAGGTTTTCCGGCTCGCATGGTCTTTTGCGGCCGGTTGCGCCGCCTGTGCGTAAATAGATACATTTTCCCCCCTCTGTTGGACGGGAGGAGACAACTCCCCTTTTTTAGAAGGGGGTTCGGGGATTTTATGTAGACCCCGGCAACTAGAAGGAGAACCACCGTATGGCCCGCACTATCCATATTGCGCCGATAACCCGAATCGAGGGACATGGTTCAATTGAGATCAGTCTGGACGACAACGGAAACGTTTCGGACAGCAAGGTCCATTATATGTCCCTCAGGGGGTTCGAAAAATTCATCGAAGGAAAACCGGCCGAAGAGGTGCCGCGGATAGTGAATCGCATCTGCGGAATTTGCCCCTGGCATCATCATATGGCCTCCAACAAGGCCGTTGACCGCTGCTTCGGGGTCACTCCTCCGCCGGCCGGAAACAAGCTGCGGGAATTTGCCCAGACAGTTGCGCACGCCGAAGACAAGCTGCTTAACTTCTACTTCCTGGCGGCCCCCGACTTTGTGATGGGACCTGATGCCGATTACAGGGTTCGTAACGTTATCGGAGTGGTGAAGGCTGCCCCCGAGCTTGCCACAATGGCGGTGCAGGCTCGGTTTAAGGCCAAGATGATCCTCGAAAAACTCGGCGGCAAAGCCATTCACCCGCATGCAGGCGTTGTCGGCGGTTTCTGCAGGCCGATGCTCGAATCCGAGAGAAAGGAGTTCCTCGAACAGCTCAAGGAATTGCTCGAATTCTCGACATTCACGCTCGAGTTTGCAAAAAAGGAAGTCTTCCCGAAATACCTTGACGTGGTGAAAGTCCTTGGTGTATTCAATTCCGGATTTCTGGGAACGGTGGACGATCAGGGAAGACTAAACCTGTTCGACGGCAAACTCAGGATGATGAAGCCGGACGGCAGTTACACCGATTTTGATAGCCAGGATTATGTCGATTATCTCGGCGAAGCGGTCGTACCTTTCTCCTACGGCAAAATCCCTTACGCCAGGTTCTGGAACGATGGCTTTTCGATGGATCTCGATAATCTAAAGGGGATCTATCGGGCAAACTGCCTCGCCAGAATAAATGTTTGCGACAGCATACCGACCCCGCGCGCTCAGGCAGAGCTCGAGGAATTCCGAAAGCTTTTCGGCAGACCCGCTCAGCTCACCCTGCTATACCACTGGGCCCGGCTGATCGAGGACGTTTATGCCTACGAACACGCAATCGAAATGCTGGAGGACGAGTCGATAACCGATCCGAACGTGCGTGCTCCCGTCGAGCCAAAAGCGGGAAGAGGAGTGGGTGTCCTCGAAGCGCCCCGCGGCACTCTTATCCACGACTACTCTACCGACGAAAACGGCCTCATCTCACGGGCCAACCTGATCGTTGGGACCACTCATAACCTTGGCCCCATGAATATAAGCGTGAACCAGGCCGCCAAAGCCCTCATCAAAAACGGGGAGGTCACCGAGGGAATCCTGAACAGGATTGAAATGGCCGTACGAGCCTATGACCCTTGAATTTCCTGTGCAACTCATTGCCTGGATGGCAATAGCGTGTTCTCGGTGACGGTAACCGGCCCAAAAGGCGAAATCGTGAAGAGGTGGCCATAAAGGTCATTTTCGACTTGATTCATTCGAAAAGAGACCTTGGATATTGGCGCGTTATTCAACTGTGGTTCCTTATTTCTTTTCCCGGGAGGTATCCATGAACCCTGAACGCAAGCTGATTCTATTGCCGATGGACGGGTCGGACCGGTCCATGGAAGTTGTAAAGTATATCTCGAAGGCAATGAACCTGGCTAATGCCGAAATTGTGTTCCTGTCCATTATAGACAAAACGCCCGATGTATTCTGGGACACTGAACGGGATCCCACGGTCAGCATGCACATGGAACATATGAAGAGCTGGGACACATATAAAGAGCAGAAAATGCAGGACCGTCTTAAAACCGCCTGCAAAATCCTTGAAGCTGCCGGTGTCCCGAAGTCGGCCGTGACCTGCAATCTTCAGAAGAGGCAAAGTGGAATCGCCAGGGACATTATTGCGGAGGCCAAGTTTGGCTATGACCTCGTGGCTCTTGCGCGAAGCGGTCTTGGCCGGATGGACGATTCAATGCTGGGCAGCATCGCCGCCAAGGTCTTTATCAATGTCTCGGATGCGCCTATATGTCTTCTGGGAGGAAAACCCAAGGCCGGAAAGATCCTTGTCGGGCTCGATAATTCACTTGGCTCGGTGAGAGTAGTTAATTTCGTATGTAAGATGCTCAATGCCTCGAATCAGACCGTATGCCTGGCGCATGTCGTCAGGATCCCTGAAACCGTGGGCGGAGAACCGCTGGATGAAAATAACGTAAGCAAAATCACGCGCGAACACGAAGCCGTGATGAAGCCGGTTTTTGAGAATGCAATCAAGAGTCTTACTTCGGCCGGTTTCGCCCCTGAAAACATTTCTACTAAGTTGATCACAACAGGCGGAGGCCGAGCGGCAAACCTCTTCACGGAGGCAAGCGCCGGCAAATTCGGTGCCATCGTGGTAGGCCGAAGAGGTACCGATGATGTCGCAGAATTCAGCATGGGCAGAGTTGCATATAAACTCGGCTATATTGCAAAAAACGTCGCCCTTTGGGTGATTGCATAGGATCGATCCCCTATTCCGACCGTGTGTGTGAAAGGTGGTCTTGATTCTCGTTAATTGACGAGCGGCCGGACCTGAAACATGTGACGGGGAAATGGTTTCTTCGACTTCTGCTGCTTGCTCCCCGCTCTCTGTCGTCATCTTTGGAGACCTGCGCGTTGACCTCCGTGTTGTTCCCATCGAAACCGCGTCCCGGGGCATGACAAACAGCCCCCCGGCAGGGCTGATTTGCGTTTCCGGAACAGATTTCGTTCTGCCCATGCTACAAGCACCGATAGCGATAGCCCATTCCTGGTTTTGATCGATACACAAATATTGAAAAGGCGGCCGTTGATGGCGATAATCGCAATCGTTGGAAGACCCAACGTCGGCAAATCCACTCTTTTCAACAGGATAAGCAAGACCAGCCAGGCCCTCGTCGATGACCTGCCCGGAGTCACCAGGGACCGCAATTATGCCCGTGGTGCGTGGGACGAAAAAAGCTTCACCGTTGTCGATACCGGAGGGTTCATCAGCAAGGACGATTCCCTGTTCGAGCAGGGTACCAGGGAACAGATTTTCCACGCCCTCGAGGAAGCCGACATACTTCTTTTCGTGGGAGACGGCAAATCGGGGCTGCATCCCGAAGATTCCGCCCTGTTCGACATCCTCCGCCGTACATCAAAGCCACTTTTTCTTTCAGTGAACAAAATTGACGGGCCGGAGAAACAGGGGTATCTGGCCGATTTTTATGCTCTGGGAGTCCAAAACATCTACCCGATCAGCGCGGCGCACGGATTTGGGCTTGGAGACCTTCTCTCGGATATGGTCGAGCTTATACCCGAACCCTCCCGGCTCCAAGCAGCGGAAGAAGACGAGGTTTCGGAAATACGCATATCCATTCTCGGGCGCCCGAACGTGGGAAAATCGACTCTGGCAAACCGAATTCTAGGCGCTCCTCGCGTCATAGTGAGCCCAATCCCCGGAACTACGCGCGATGCGGTCGACACGCTCTTCGAGCGCGCATCTCAGAAATATCTGCTCATAGATACGGCCGGCATAAGGAAAAAGGGAAAGACGCGCGAAAAGCTCGAGAAGATCAGCATCATCAAGGCGCTGCAAAGCGTTGACAAAAGCCATGTTTGCGTCCTGCTGATCGACGCCTCGGAGGGTGTGGCCGATCAGGATCTTCACATCGCGGGCTACATCCAGGAACGCTATCGCGCATTGATTATCGGGGTGAACAAATGGGACGTCTTCGATTCGGACCCCAAAAACAGGAAAAATTTTCTCGAAGACCTGAAGTGGCGTTTCCGCTCCATGCCTTTCGCCACCGTCCTGACCTTTTCGGCCCTCACCGGTAAAGGCACGCAAAAAGTGATCCCGACGGTCCGCGAGGTTTTCACGCAATACAACAGCCGGGTCTCAACCGGCATACTCAACAGGGCGCTCCAGGACGCGGTCAGCGTACACGAGCCGCCGATTGTGCGTGGTCGAAGGCTCAAGTTTTTCTACGGAACACAGGCCGGAACCCGCCCTCCAATGTTCGTTTTGTTTTGCAATTACCCCGACAGCGTCCACTTTTCCTACGAACGCTTTCTGCTCAACAGGCTCAGGGGCAGCTTCGGGCTGGACAAAACACCCATTCGGCTCGTGTTCCGCGGCAGGAAGCAGAGGGACAAAAAAGAATAACCCCGCGGCAGCCAACGGCTGGACAGAGTTTTCCCTCCTGGACAGCGGTGGAGCGAGGGGAGGCTCGTGATGGTTATAGCGCTTGGGATTTGCGCCTGGAGGGTCAGCAACTCGGGCTGCCTTGGGCGGCCCCGGACTTCGGAAAGGCAGGATCAGGGGCTGAAGAGAACTGTTCAATTTCCCAGCGGACACTGATTACCGTTCCCGCTCCCGGAGCGGATTCAATATGGAATTGTCCGTTGGACAGCTCCGCTCGCTCACGCATGGATGAAAGCCCGAATTTGCCGCACTGGCCCTTTGGGATGACCGCAGCCTGATTGAATCCGACTCCGTCGTCGTCGATTCGCAATTCGATATGTCCACCTTCGAGCGAAAGGCTTAAACATATTTTCCGGGCCTGGCTGTGCTTTGCCGAATTGTTCATCGACTCCTGGATGATTCGGAATATGATGATTTTCAGGTTTTCCGGGACGTGTGCCTCTTCGAGCCTCACATCTTTTTCGACACGGATGCCTGTGTAAATGTCCCCAAACCTCCTGCAAAACCAGTTTAAAGTGGCAATAATTCCAAGATCGTCGAGTATCGAGGGCCGCAGGTCTGTAATGATGCGTCTGGACTCATCTATCGCTTGCTCCACTGCCCTGGACAGCGACATGAAACTTTCCCGGAACTTCGGGTTTTCCCTGAGCTGCGCGGCCGCGTTCTCCAGGCAAAACTTCACGGCGCTGAGCGATGACCCGATGCTGTCGTGCATCTCCCTTGCGATTCTTTTACGCTCGTCTTCTTGTGCCCGAAGGAGCTGAGACGCCAGAAATTTCAGCTCTTCTCGGGATTCTTTCAGTTCGATCAGGGTTTCCGCAAGCTCCAGGGTTCGCTTCTGAACTCGCAACTCGAGATTGTCATGGGCGATTCTGAGTTCTTCCCGAATGCGCTTCAACTCGCTTATATCTCTCCAGGCGGCAACGGCGCCTGTTACATTTCCGAAACCATCTCTAATAGGACCGGCGCTCAGAAGTAAGGCAATCTCACCTTTATCGTGCCTCTTTAGAGTGTGCTCCAGGTTCGATGAGACCTTCCCGCGCAGTGCGGCGTCCCTGATCGGCTTCAGCAAACCGGACCTGTCAGGCCCCAGATCTGCGAGGGGCAAATCGAGATTAGTAAGGGGTTTCCTGCGGTCTCCGCCGGAAAGGCCAACCATTTCGAGAGCATACCTGCTAAGAGCCTGCACCTGAAGCTCCGGGGAATCGACAACGGCGATCCCCTCCGGAATGTGTTCGAGCAGGGCTTCCAGAATCGCCTGCCGCCGTTCGGCTTCATTTGCCCGCCTCTCGGCGTCTGCACGCGCTTCGGCGTGCTGAATGGTTCGCTTCCTGACCAGGTCTTCCAGATTGCTTCTGTGCTGCTTCAGCTCCTCCTCGATACGCTTGCTCATTATGGAGTAGCGGATCGAACGTTCCAGAACGGGAGCAGTGAATTCGCCCTTGACGAGGTAATCAGAGGCGCCCGCCTCCATGGCTTTCAGATCGACTGCTAAGTTCCCGTGGGCCGTGAGAAAGATGATAGGGGCCTTGCAGCCTCTCGCGACAGCATCCTTCAACAGATCGAGACCGTTGTGGGACCCCATGAAATAATCCAGAAGATAGACTTCGTGCTCTTGCCTGGAAATTGCCTCCAGTCCCGCCTCATATGACTGGACCCAATCAAGCCTGAATCTGGTATTTTCCGCCTCGGCAAGCATATCGGAGACTATGAGCAAATCCTCATGGTCATCATCGATCAGCAGTATGCGAACGTGATCTGTCATCCGGGTCTCTGCGTCATAGGCTTTCGGCCGGAAGCCGCATTCCATCTAAAATTAGTTTGGGTTACCAGATCTTGGAAGAAAAATCGAAAACGGGAACCGGGAGAAAAGTGCCCGGGGCTTTTTATATCCGAACCGATTTCGGATTACAACCCGTTCTGCCCAATAAATGTGCCGGCATCCCTTAAAGCCCCGCCGCAGGCCCAAACGGAGATACCTGCCCCATTTGGCCCTAAGTGTAATACTCTAGTCTTAAATACATAAAAGTCAGTAAAAAAATAACGAATTCGCCTTATTCCGCTAAAAAGAGTTTTTCCGTACCATACGTCTCGAAATGACCGCTGGAGCTGCTTTTGTGCCCAAAGTCGAAGAATCCGGATGGAGACCAGATGAAAACAGGCCGCGTAAACGCTCGGGCTGGAAAAGGAGTTACGTATGGCTTTGACCGGCGCCGAGATGGCCGATAGGCTCAACTCTCTGGTTCAAGTCGACATCGACGCCGTACATGCCTACCGGCAGGTGATGCCGCTTATGGGTCCCGGCAGAGTTAAAGACCAGTTGATTCGTTTTCAGCAGGATCATGAAAGGCACATCGATCAATTGTCGGCTGTTGTCCGTGCGCTGGATTCGGAACCCCCCGTACTTGTTACCGACGTTGAAGGTCTCCACATACAGGGGTTTGCCGCAATCGGGGGCGCGACAAAACCTCAGAGCGCAACTGAAGCGGTAAGGGCCGTAGAGGAACTGGCAAATCGGCTATACCGTGAATCCTGTGCCCTGGATTTCACTCCAAACATAAAAGAGCTGGTCAGGCGAAACTACGGGGAGGAACAACGCCATCTGAGATACCTGGAAGAGGTTTTTTTCAAATAAAACAGGCTAGTTAGTGTCCATCCGGAAACTCCGGATAAAGACTCCACGCCCTGCGAGGTTTCTGTTCGGAAAGGAGGGATTTTTCGTTCTGGCTAGGAAATCGAGGGGTTGCGCGGAGGCGTACTTGGGTACGCCGCACAAGGAAGCCCGAAGATTGACACCGCCAGGGCGGAAAAGGACCCTTTCCGGACGGAAACTAGTCAAACCCGTAAAACTCATGGAAATGGTGGACGGGGCCATGTCCGAGGCCCAGAGGCAGTCCCTTGGCGATAGCCCCTGTTGTGTAGGCTTTTGCCCTTTCCACAGCATCTTCCACGGACGATCCCCGCGCAAGAAACGCCGCTATGGCGGAGGCGAAGGTGCAGCCCGTACCATGAGTATGGGGTGTCTGATGCCGGACGCTGACGTATTCACGAAAATTGCGCCCGTCCCAGAGCAGGTCCATCGGGTCTCCCGGCAGGTGGCCTCCTTTTATGACCACATATTTCGGCCCGAACTCTCTTAGTTTCACGGCGGCGCGCTTCATATCGTCTGCGCATTCGAGCCGCATACCCGTTAGCACCTCCGCCTCCTGCAGGTTCGGCGTGATTATCAGGACTATCGGAAAAAGCTGGGAAACAAGAGCGTCGATCGCGTCGGCCTTCAGGAGCCTGTCTCCGCTTTTTGCGACCATTACGGGATCAACCACTACCTTTTCGAGCTTCAGGTCCTTCAGATCGGAGGAGACCCTCGATATAATCGCAGCATTGGAGAGCATCCCCGTTTTCACGGCATCGACCCCTATGTCCAGCACCACGGAGCGAATCTGTGATGAGACGAAATCAGGGTCTATTTCGATTATTCCGTTTACTCCCATTGTGTTTTGAGAGGTAAGGGCCGCTACGGCGCTCATGCCGTACACACCCAGGGCCGAAAACGTCTTTAAATCGCCCTGAATACCAGCGCCGCCGCTGGAATCAGACCCCGCTATTGTGAGTGCCCTGGGTATCTTCATCTTTTGTCCCGCAATCGAAGTCTTTCCTCATATGTTTTCCGGGAAATGGTCCCACCCTTTTACGGACAGGCTAATCCGCCTTCCATCGGCAAACAGCAGCCATGGCTCACCGATTCCGGCGGTGATTTTTCCTATTTGCGCGCACGAGGTGCCAATGTCATCGAGTAACATTTTTTTCAGATCGGGAACAGCTTTGGGGCTGGCAGTAAACAAAAGTTCGTAGTCTTCGCCCCCCGACAGGACCCATTCCAGCGCATCCGCACCCGCCAACCGGGCCGTCTCGGAAACCGCCATGCTCACTGGAAGGCTTGCAGCCTCGATTTCAGCTCCCTTGCCGCTGGATTTGCAAATGTGGCAAAGATCTCCGATTACTCCGTCGCTTACGTCTATCATAGCGCTGACTTGGCCGGAACGTGCGAGAAGCCGTCCCTCGGCAAGGCGCGGCTGAGGGCACAGATGTCTTTCGAGCAGCTTCTGCCTGCTCGAGGAACTCACTGCGAGCTCCGGCCTGCGGATCAGTTCCAGTCCCGCTCTGGACTCGCCGGGAGAGCCTGTCAGCAGTATAGCGTCCCCGGCTCGGGCCGTGCTCCTCAGTATGAGCCGCTCCGGGGCGATTACCCCCAGGAGCGTGAAGTCCACTACGATGCTGGATTTCATGCTGCTCAGATTTCCGCCCACTATAGATGCGCCCGCGAGCGCGGCCTGCTCTCGCATGCCGCGATACAACTCCTCGACATAGGCGACTTCGGTATCTCCTGGAATCGCAAGCGAGACTAGCGCCCAGCGGGGGTCGCCGCCCATTGCGGCTATATCGCTCACATTTATCGCCGTCACCTTGCGCCCAAGTTGGTATGGGGTCATGGTCTGGCGTGTGAAATGAACGCCCTCCACCTGAATATCGCAGGTGGCCAAGAGGTATTCGGGCCCCGAGGTATCTAGAACGGCTACATCATCCCCGATCCCCCTTACCACACCAGCGGCCTGACCCGCGAGCATGGCCGATATGCGCCCGATAAGTCCGAATTCTCCGATTTGCCTGACTAGCACACTATTTCTCCTGAGTTTACGCCGCAACAACTATACCGCATGACGAGAAACTGCTCTATTCTTTTTTCAGATAAGCTTCAGCTCGGCAATATTGGCTGAACTGATCGGCTTTCTCCGCGCACGAGATGATTTTGCGATCGCAGATATTGACTCCAGCGCCCTCTCACGAGTATAGTTAAAAGCTAAAATGAGTTTGTCGGCCCTTTCACTGACGATCAGCAATCGCATTATTCGCCCACGGTGGCAGATTGCCTCTGTGGGTAGTTTTTTAATGAGGAGAACGAAATGAAGAAGTCAGCGTTAATTGCTTCCGTCCTGGTAATTTTAGTATTTTTGGCCGGTTACGGCTTATACGTATCTGCGGCCGACAAACCGTCCAAGAAAGCGGCCGGACAGGACGCCGCCTCATCCACTCCAACAAAGGAAGCAAAATCACAGAATGCCGCAATGGTCAATGGAAAGGCCATTCCGATGTCGGATTATCAGACCGGACTCGATCAGCTCAACCGGCGGATTCAAATGACGGGCCGCCAGCCGGACGAAAAGCAAATGTCTGAATTAAAGCAAAGAGTTCTGGACGACCTGATCGGCCGCGAGCTCCTGAAACAGGAAGTGCAGAAGCGGGGAATCAAGGCCGATGATGCCGAGGTCAATGCTCAACTGGAGGCTGCGAAGAAAGGCTCCACACCTGAAGATTTCGCAAACTCGCTTAAGCAGATGAATATGACCGAACAAAAGTTCAAGGAATACATCGCCTCTCAACTCGCCATAAAGAAACTGATAGACCAGGAATTAGGACCGAAGATCGCGGTGACCCCTGAAGAAGCGAAGGCTTTTTATGACGCCAACCCCGACGTGTTTAAGACTCCCGAAATGGTCCGGGCCAGCCACATCCTCGTAAAAGTAGATCAAAAAGCCTCTGCAGAGGAAAAGGCCAAAGCGCTCGAAAAGATCAAGGGCATTCAGAAACGAATCCAGGGCGGCGAGGATTTCGCCACGGTGGCAAAGGAGGTCTCCGATTGTCCGAGCAAGGAGAATGGCGGCGATCTGAACTTTTTCCAAAAGGGCCAGATGGTAGGGCCGTTCGACAACGCCGCTTTTTCGATGAAACCGGGGGATACCAGCGATATCGTGGAAACCGAGTTCGGCTATCACATAATAAGGGTCACCGATAAGAAATCACCGGGAACGATGTCCTTCGATGAAATCAGGCCCCGCATCGAACAACACCTGAGAGCTGAAAAGATGTCCCGGGAAATTCCCCAATATATAGAAGCGTTCAAATCCAAAGCCAAGATAGAGATCTTTGTAAAATAGTGCCTTTCCCAAATATTCTTTAATTTCGAAATAGCCAAAATCCCCCCTTCCCGGGGGGGATTTTCCGCATCGCGCGATTGAGTGAGTTATCGGATTGTGCCTGCGGCATTTTGCGCGTTTAAGTGACGCTGCATTCTAAGCCCGGTGTCTCCAGTGTTTTCCGGTATGAGAGCGGGCTGAAGCGGTCTATTTTGTCGCTTTAACTGGAAAGGGCGGACGGCGAGTTCATGAAGATCCGGTTTACAAACGCGGACCGTCAGCAGATGGAATCCCTCGGCATCAGCACGGCCATGGCATTCGAACAGATTGACATATTCCGCCGCTCCGATTTTTTCGTGCGCCTCAAAAAACCGTGCACCCTGGGTGACGCCGTCCGAAGAATCGACGACGCGGATTTGGGGAAGTATATCGATCTGCACGCTTCGGCTGCCCGGCAGGACCGGTTCATGAAATTTGTCCCGGCATCGGGGGCGGCTACCCGCATGTTCCAGTCTCTGCTCCAGATTTTCTACCTTCCCCAATACCTTGAAAGAGATGAGCTTCAAAAGAGAGTGCGCCAGGGAGTTTCGATCGCGTGCGACTGCAAGCGTTTTGTCGATGAACTCCATAAATTTGCTTTCGTACATAGCTTGAGGCAGGTCCTGGCATGCGACGGATACATTCTGGACGACATGGTGCGCGGCGGCCATTTCAGAACCCTGCTTGAATATCTTTTGACCGGAACAGGACTAGACTATGGAAATCTGCCCAAAGCCATGATCCCGTTTCACACCTATCCCGAAGAACACAGGACCGCCTTCGAGGAACAACTTGCCGAGTCGGTAATGTATTTGGGGGCCGAAAACGGCAGGTGCAGGTTGCACTTCACTATACCCGAGGAACACAAGGAAGGCTTTCAGACCCTGAAGGAGCGCGTTTGCCGCCGTTACGCCGAGCGTTACGGCACTGATTTCGAAGTCTCCTTTTCCTTCCAGAAATCTTCGACAAATACAATAGCCGTGGATATGAAAGGATTTCCCTTCCGGGACAGGTTCGGCCGGCTTAATTTCAGACCGGCGGGACACGGCGCCCTGATCGAAAATTTAAACGACCTTCAGGCCGACCTCGTCTATATCAAAAATGTGGATAACGTGGTTCCCGACAGCTTAAAAGAGCTGGTTTGTTTCTGGAAAAAAGCGCTGGGCGGCTATCTTGTTTCAATTCAGAAAATAGTTCATTCGATTCTGCGCCGACTCAAAGATCCGGATTGCAGCCGGGCCATCCATGAGGCTGCCGGGTTCGCGGCGAGCGAACTCCTTTTGAGCTTTCCCGCCGGGTTTGAAATATGGCCTGAGGACAAGAAGCGCGCTTTTCTGTTCAACCTGCTGGATAGGCCGATTCGGGTGTGCGGCGTGGTCCCGAACGCAGGCGAACCTGGAGGCGCGCCCTTCTGGGTCGAGGACGAAAATGGGGAACTATCCGTTCAAATCGTCGAAAAGGCCCAGGTGGATTTAAATTCGCCGGAACAGAGCGCCGTATGGAATTCATCCACCCATTTCAACCCCGTCGATATCGTATGCTGCCTGAGAGATTATGAAGGAAGGCCTTACGATCTCAGAAAATTTGTCGATCCCAAAGCGGTCATAATTACCAGGAAGTCAAAAGACGCTAGAGATATCCAGGCC